>DATNQJ010000160.1:0-7187 GCA_036704085.1 Stenomitos sp. | reverse complement strand
CTACCTCGATGGCATCCTGGTCCAGCTCTCTCCGACTTACTATCAGGCCCTGCATCAGTACACGCGCGTGCTGGTGCAGCGCAACAACGTCCTCAAGCAGATCGCGGACGGCATGTCGGCCGACCAGCTCAGCCTCTGGGACGAGCAGCTCGCCCACTACGGCGTCCTGATCTGGCAGAAGCGGGCCGATCTCATCGCGAAGCTCACGCCCAAGGCGGTCGAGTGGCATGGGGCGATCTCCATGGGCCACGAGCAGCTCTCGATGCGGCTCATGCCCTCGGTCGATCCACAAGGCGGGGACTGGCATGAAGCCTTCCTCGCGGTGCTCAAGGAGAACCGCGGGCGCGAGATTGCCCGCGGTCAGACCCTCTCCGGGCCGCACCGCGACGACATGGAGCTGCTCATCGACGGGCATGATTCCCGGGCCTTCGCCTCCCAGGGTCAACAGCGGACGATCGTCCTCGCCCTGAAGCTCGCCGAGCTCGACATCTTTCGCCAGGATGCCGCCGAACCGCCGCTCCTCCTGCTGGACGACGTGCTCGCCGAGCTCGACATCCGGCGTCAGAACGCCCTGCTCGCGGCCATCGGGCCGGATGTCCAGACGTTCGTCACCAGCACCCACCTGAGCGACTTCACGGCGGCCTGGATCGACGAGGCCTCGATCTTCTCCGTCCACAAGGGTGCGGTCAAACCCTTCGTGAAAGCCTTCTAGCAGCGCGTTCCTCGCGTTTTTCCCGTGCCTCACGCCTCAGCCATCGTCGTTTGCTCCAACGGGCCCTCGAGAGGCACATAGGGGCATACCGGTGCTGGGCCAGGACTTGAGGAACCGTTCGTACCCTGCGACAGGCTCAGGGCGAACGGAGGGTTGTGGGTCTCAAGGGAAAGGCTATTTCTGTACACCCTCTGAGGCTCTCGAAGGGTGAATGGTTCCTTAGCGGACGGCCTGCTTGCACTTGCTGCAGCGGGAGCTGAGGCTCGAGAAGAGGGTTGCCCCGCAGTGAGGACAGGTGGGCTTGGAGCCGGTCGTCGGAGCCGTCTCGGCCGAGACCTCGAAGGGCAAGGGTTCCCCGGGCTCGGCGGCCTCGGAGGTATCGAGCGGCGGGGAGTCGGGAACCACCTCGAAAGGCAAGCGGATGGGCTCCGGAGGTTCGGGGATCACCTCGAACGGTAACCGTACCGTGGCTTCGGGAGCTTCAGCTTCCGAGCGAGCGGTCGTGAAATCGGATGGAACCGGCTCTTCCGGCTCGTCGCGCTCGAGATCGAAGGTCGGAGCAACCGCTTCGACGGTCAACTCCAGCACGACGGCTTCGTCCGGTTCGGATGTCGCTCCTGGGTCGGGCTCCGGGTCCAGGACGAGGGTCTGGTTGCTTTCTGCGATTGCTTCCTCCGGCGTATCGGCCTCTTCTCGCGCCGCCAGGCGCTTGCTCAGGAGGCTCGATCCGACGCCCCAGCGCTTGGGAGCCTCTTCCGGCTCGGCCTCGGCCCGCGGCATGATCGGGATCGCCTTGCTGACCGCCGGCAGGGGGTCCGGGGCATCCGCCACGGGGTCCTCGAGCCCGTAGCGCTTCAGCAGCTCCCGGGTGGGCAACTCCGGCAGGGCGTCGAGCGTCCGGGATAGATGCTCCGTGCGCAGGGCGCGCTTGGCCTTGCGAAGCTCATGCTCGATGACCAAGAGGGCCCGCTGATGCTCGAAGAAGGCGAGCCGGGTGGCGGGCATGGGCGTCAGCTGGTCCTGATACAGGGTTTCGAGCGAGGAGAGGTGCTGGACGAAGAGCTCGTCCAGAGTCAGGCCGGGGAGCTGCTGGAAACGCAGGGCGGCAGGCTTGCCCGGATCCTCGGCCTCCTCGCTGCCGCTCGTCACCATGGCCGAGAGGTCGTCGAAGAGGGTGAACAGCTCGACATGGGTCGGTGAGCCCAGGCGCTCGACGATGACGGCATGCACGGGCTTGTCCTGGTGCACCAATCCCCGGCAGTAGAGATCGGGCCAGCCCGTGATGGCATAATCTGCGACGATCCGGAAGCCGAGACGCTCGAGGTTGCCCGTCAGGCGGATGAAGCGCTGGAGGTTGGCCGGGGTGGCGTCGAGGGTGAGCCGCTCGAACCCGAGCTTCTCCGGCGCAGGCGGCTTGCGGGCGGGGAGCGCGCGCCCCCGTCCACCGCCCGGGCCGAAGGGTAGCTTGACCCCCGAGCGCTCGACTCCCTTGTAGACGACGTATCCGGCGATCAAAACGCCTGCCAATGCCAACCGTACGTCCATTGGGTCGGAGTGCCTCCGTAATCGTCCTAGCTGTCCTCTTTTACCCGGAAACCGGAGGGTGATGCTGCCGGTGGCTCCGGAGCCCTCCGGAAGGCACAAAGAAGTTTGTTCAACGCTTCCTTCTGGGTCGGTTGCTTGGAGTTCTAGAGTTGAGAGGACCAACGACCCGTCGGACGTAAGAGAGGAGTCCCGCATGATCGCATTGCATGGAGACTGGGACGCTGGCTATGCCATCCACACCTACAACCAGCCTGATGGCGCGCGAACCCTCCTGGGTGAGGCGATCTACCGGTACCAGTACCGCAAGCAGTGGTACCTGGTCGATAGCCTGGCCCGTTGGGCCCAGGCCTTCATCCTCGCCACTCCGGCGATCAAGGACATCGATCTCCTGGTCCCGGTTCCTTCGAGCCGGGTGCTCTCGGACTACGATCCGTCGTCGCTACTGGTCGATTGGGTCAGCCAGCTGACCAACATCCCGCGCGCGATCGGCATCCTGAACCGCTACGGGCTCATCTCCGAGTACTCCGAGCGGAGCGTGGACGGCTCGCGCGGCGGCATGAGCGTGGTCAGCCCCGAGGCCGTCAAGGGCAAGCGCATCCTCCTCATCGACGGGATCTACTGCTCGGGCAGTACGCTGGAAGCGGCCTCGAAGGCGCTGCGCAAGGTCGGTGTCCAATCGGTGACCGCCTTGGTCTTCACCAAGATCGACCGGCATTCGCTCGACTCCTATGGCTTTGCGCAGTACGACCAGGGGGGCGACTAGGGATCAACCCTACGTCGCCTGTTTCCCGATCGCGTATCCGGAAGGTTGCATGGGGATGACGTTCAGCCCCATCGGGTCGGGGGATCGGGTGCAGGCATGGGGATCGGGCGATGGGTTGTCATATAGACGTGACGCCGCTCCGCGCCGTTTCACGATCGCATTTTTTCCTTTACTCCCACGCCTGGATCGGTTAGCATGAAACTCCCCTGAACGGCAAGAAGGGTCACCCTTCTGCTTGAGACACGACCGCCCCAGGCCATCGGCCTGGGGCGGTCGTCTTTGGCGTTTCCGGTTTCGTCGGAGCGCTAGGCCATGCCCCAGCGGGTGGTGGGCAGGGTGACGTAGAAGGTCGTTCCCGCCTCCGGGCGGCTGGTGAAGCCGAAGAGGCCGCCGTTGGCATTGACGAGCTTCTTCACGTCCGCCAGCCCGCGGCCATTCCCCTCGATCTCGGGGTGCGCCCGGAAGCCGGCTTCTCCGATCTTGGCCTGCAGGTCGATGGGGATGCCGGGACCGTCGTTCGAGACGTAGAGGGTCGCCCAGCCATCCGACAGGGCGCACCATACCTTGATCTCGGCACCCTCCGGGGCGTACTTGTAGGCGTTGTCCAGAAAGTGGACGACGATCCGTTCGAGATCGGGTTCGGAGATGGGCAGCTCCACTGTCTCCGGGGTGTTGGTGAAGGCCATGTGCTGCGATCGCTCGGCCCAGCGCGGCTCGAACATGCGCACGACCCGCTCGAGCAGGGGCCCGACATCCGTGACGGTGGGATTGGGCACCCCCTGGGTCTGCTTGATCCAGGAGAGCTTCTCCTTGAGGAAGTTCGAGATGAAGGTGATCTGCCGGTCGATGGCCGAGACCCCGAACTGGATCTCGGGGTTGTCCTCGGCCATCAGCTGGATCTCCTCGTTGATGAGGCTGATGGCCTGGGTGGAGTTGCGCAGGTCGTGGACGATCTGGCGGATCAGGGCCTCGCGCTCCTTGGCGACCTCCTCGGCGAGGATCTTCTCGGAGTGGGTGGTGGCCTCCTGCTGGATCAGGCGCTGGTTCTCGATGGCTAGCCCCGTGAGCTCGGCGATGCCAACCAAGAGGGCGTGGTCCTCCTCCATGTGGGCGTAGCCGGGCGATCGCCACAGCAGGACCAGGACGCCGATGGGTGCTCCCTGGTGCAAGAGGGGGACGGCCGAGGCGCTGACCGGGAGGTTGGTCTTGAAGAAGGCGCGCTCGTCGGCCGAGAGGGTCTCGAGGTGGAACTGCGGGACGTAGACGGGGGTTTCGCCCTGCAAGGTGCGCATGAGGAAGCTGTCCGACACCGCGGGCCAGCGGGCTGCCGCGGTGTTGGGACCGATCTCGGTGCTGGCGGCCAGGGTGAAGTGGTGGCTCTCGTCGAGCAGGAAGACGCCGGCGAAATCCGGCTGCAGGAACTGCCAGGTCACGTCCACGGCATCCTGCAGCACCGAGGGCAGATCCAGCTCGGAGCGCATGGCCTTGGCGACCTTGAGGAGGATCTCGGCGCGCTGGCGCAGCCGCACCTCGTGTTCGAGGTATCGGGAGCCGACGATCGCGTTGGAGGCTTGATCGCCGATGGCGCGAACGAGCTTGAGGTCCGTCTCGTCGAAGCGGCGGTTCGGATTCATGCTCGAGACCGAGAGCATGCCCATCATGTGGCCGCGGCTCTGGATCCGGACGCTGATGTAGGAGTGGATCCCCAGGTCGAGGACGTAGCGGGGGTGAATGGCCGAGAGGCCCTGCGGGTCGGAGAGCAGGAGGTCCTCGCCCGTGGCGAAGGCCTTGCCGGTCGCTTCACGGACCAGGGTGATGGGATAGGCGTCGCACAACCGGCGCAGGTGGTCCGCCAGGGCCGGATCGGGCGAGTAGATGGCGAAAGGAACGAGCTTCTTGAGGTTCTCGTCCGGCACGAAGAGGCAGGACATGCCACCCAGGGCCTCGCCGGTGGCGCGCAGGACGTGGTTGACGGCGGTCGTTATGTCGACCGGGTCGTTGAAGAGGGCGCTCGTCGTCGCCAAGAGATCGAGGTCGCGCTTGTAGCGCTCGATCAGGAGCTGTTCCGTCGATTCCATCGTCATGGGCGCGAGACCTGCAGGAAGTGGGGGATCGGGGGCCTTCCGGGGCCCGTTTGCGGCCTCCGATTCTACTTGGGAGCGGTGGGTGCTCGCAAGCCACGAGGCCTCGTTCGGCGCTAAGTTGGCGCTAATTCAGCCTTGACAGTGGATCTTCCACCCCTTATAGGTAAGGTCGCCCCCCGGAGGTCCCCATGCCGTCCCATCCTTCTCTGCGCGATATCCTCGGGTTGTCCGCCCGGGCGATCCTGGCCCAGCTCGTCCTCGGCGCCCCCTTCGGGCTGGTCGATTTCACGACCGTGCTCGCCAAGACCGGCCAGCCGGCCCTCGCGTGGGCCGTGGCCATCGCCTTCGGCTGCTACCGCGCCATTGGCTTGCCGCTGGTCGTCGGTGGGGCGCTCATCGGGGTCTCCGAGCGATCGGGTCGCCTGTGGGCGGTGCTCGTCGCCGGCCTGCCGACCGCCATGGTCGCGGGCAGCTACCTGCCTCAGATCCTGAGTCCGGCCAAGGGCAGCTTCTCGGTGGGCCGCACCTTCGGGGGGATCCTCGCCCTGTGGCTGTTGGGGACGCTCGTGGGCATGGTCGGCTACGGCCTCGGACGCATTTACAGACAGGCTCGCTCCAGAAAGCAGGTGGATTCATGACGGCCCTGACGGCCCTTTCGCCCTTGGATGGGCGTTACCAGCCCAAGGTGAAGGTCCTTGGCGAGTACTTCTCCGAGTTCGCGCTCAATCGCTACCGCGTCATGGTGGAGGTGGAGTACCTGATCGCGTTGCTCGGCGCCGTCTACGGGACCGACGTGGGCCGCATGTTCGACCTGCAGGCCTTCGATCAGCTGCGCGCGATCTACGCGGGCTTCTCGGTGCAGGATGCCGCGGCCATCAAGGAGCTCGAGCGGACCATCAACCACGACGTGAAGGCCGTGGAGTACTTCATCAAGGAGCACCTCAAGGCCATCCCGGGCCTGGCCGGGGAGGTCGAGAAGGTCCACTTCGGGCTGACCTCGGAGGACACCAACAACCTCGCCTACGCCTGCATGCTGCGCGATGCCCTGCAGGACGTGATGCTGCCCGCGATCATGGAGGTCATGCAGGCCCTGGTGGACCTCGCCCGGAAGTACCGGAGCGTGCCCATGCTCGCCCGGACCCACGGTCAGCCGGCCAGCCCCACGACCATGGGCAAGGAGATCGGTGTCTTCCTGAGCCGGCTGGAGGCCGAGGTGGCGGAGCTCAAGGAGTTCGGCCTCTACGGCAAGCTCAACGGCGCGACCGGCACCTTCGGGGCCCTCAACGCGGCCTATCCCCGCTTCGACTGGCTCAACTTCGCGGGCCACTTCATCTCGCAGCTGGGCTTGATTCCCAACCTGATCACCACCCAGATCGAGCCGCATGATCGCTTTGCGGCCCTGTTCGACGCCTTGCGTCGGATCAACAACATCCTCCTCGACCTGGACCAGGACTGCTGGCGCTACATCTCGGACGGCTACTTCCGTCAGCAGACGGTGGCTCAGGAGGTGGGCAGCAGCACCATGCCGCACAAGGTCAATCCCATCGACTTCGAGAACAGCGAGGGGAACCTGGGGCTGGCCAACGCGCTCCTGTCCTTCATGTCGGACAAGCTGCCCAAGAGCCGGCTGCAGCGCGATCTGAGCGACTCGACGGTGCTGCGCAACGTGGGGGTGGCCTGGGGCTACGCGCTGTTGGCGTACCAGAGCACCCTCAAGGGGCTGCGCCGCCTCGAGGTGGACACCGAGCGCCTGCAGTCGGAGCTGGATGCGCATCCCGAGGTGCTGGGCGAGGCGATCCAGACGGTCCTGCGCGCGCAGGGCTATCCCGCGCCGTACGAGGCGTTGAAGGACGCCACCCGCGGGGAGCGGGTGAGCATGGGGGACCTCCACAAGCTCATCGAGGGGTTGGACATTGATGCCAAGACCCGGGGCTGGCTGATGTCGATGACGCCCGGAGGGTACACGGGGTACGCCGAGCGCCTGACGGACATGGCGATCGAGGCGGCCGAGGCGGTGCTCGCGGATCGGTAGGTCCACTGCTTTTAGGCGAATGGCCGGAGAGCCGGTTCAAGACCCCCCCTT
>DATNQJ010000159.1:0-2725 GCA_036704085.1 Stenomitos sp. | reverse complement strand
TACCTCCTCGCGAACGCGGACGCCGACCACAACGGCGCCATCTCGAGCGCCGAGTACGCTCCGGGCCGCGATGGGGCGATGACGAGCCTGTTCATGACCCAGTTCGACGCCAACCGCGACGGCCAGGTCGCCCCGATCGAGTACAACAAGGCCCTGACGGCCACCGACTCGATCGAGGCCTACCACCACGTCGTCGAAGAGCGGATGAGCAAGGCCGTGGAACCCTACGTCGCGGACAAGGAGTTCGATCTCACCGAGCTGCGCGACTACATGACCCGCGGTCTCGGCCTGACGGCGGATTGGCCGCTCCTGGCCCGGATCTTCGGGGAGCTCGACCTGAACCAGGACGACAAGCTCCTCTCGGCCAAGGGTGAGGGCCCCGCGTTCCTCCTCTACTTCGCCCGGCCCCAGTTGCAGCGGGCGCTGGCCCTGCCCCCCGACGCGGCTCGCTAGCCCCGGGCGGCCTCGCCGCTTTCTTGCAAACCTTCCTTGATTCCCGTAACATGGGAGATTGGCGTCTTCAGGACCGGCTTTGCCCGGTCCTGTGGCGTGGAATCCCCGAGGTCGGGCGGCGACGCGGCCCGACGTTAGAATGGAAAAGGCCCCATGGGTGTTAAGCTCCTCGAAAACCAAGGATTGACCTTCGACGACGTCTTGATCGTCCCCAAGCGCTCCTCGATCTACTCGCGCAAGGACGTCTCCCTGAAGACCCGCCTGGTGGGCGACCTGACGCTGGAGTTGCCGATCATCAGCGCGAACATGGACACCGTCACCGAGCTGGCGATGGCCACGGCCATGCATGGGCTGGGCGGGCTGGGCGTCATCCACCGCTTCATCCCGGACGCGGCCGAGCACGCACGGATGGTCTCGGAGACCCCGGGCACGCGCATCCTGGCCATCGGCGTCAAGCCCACGGACATCGAGAAGATCGACATGATCAAGGGGCTGCACGGCGTCCTGATCGACGTGGCCCACGGCCACAGCGACCGGGTGATGGAGACGATCCAGACCATTCGCGATCGCTTCCCCGGCCTCTGGATCATCGCGGGCAACGTGGCGACGGCCGAGGGCGCCTGGGACCTGCTCGAGGCGGGCGCGCACGCCATCAAGGTGGGCGTGGGCCCGGGTGCTGTCTGCACCACGCGCATCGTGACCGGCTGCGGCGTCCCCCAGCTCTCGGCCATCATGAAGTGCCGCGCGGCGGTGGATCGCTGGTACGACGTCGAGAAGCGCAAGGCGAAGCCCCGGGTCCAGCTCAAGCCGACGCTCATCGCCGACGGCGGCATCCGCAACTCGGGCGACATCGTCAAGGCGCTCTGCGCCGGCGCGGACAGCGTCATGATCGGCAGCCTGTTCGCGGGCACCGACGAGGCGCCGGGCGAGGTCATCACCGAGAACGGCATGAGCCACAAGATGTACCGGGGCATGGCCTCGGCGGGGGCCATGGCCAAGGTGGGCGCGGAGCGCACGCCCGAGGGCATCTCGACCCTCATCCCCTACAAGGGCTCGGTCCAGCCCCTGGTCCACGAGCTGGACGGCGGCATCCGCTCGGGCCTCAGCTACTGCAACTCGGCCTCGATCGAGGACCTGCACCAGCAGACCATCGAGTTCGTGAAGGTCACGCCCGCGAGCATGGCCGAAAGCAGGCCGCACGCCGCCACCCGTACGGGGGCCGTACCGCACCAGGTCTCGGTCTTCCTGTAGGCGCCAGATGAGAAGCCGCCCGTGCCCACTTGGGCACGGGCGGCTTTTTCATGGTTACGACGAGGGCTCGCGCACGCTCCTGAGAACCGACTCCAGGGGGAGGTCCGCCCCATGGCCCATGCCCTCGAACAGCGCATGGGCGGTGGCATCCTCGCACCAGCCCGGCTCGCCGAAGGCCTTGGGCTCCAGGAAGCGCTCGATGTGCCACGCGAGCAACGCGAGCTTGCGCCCCTTGCCACGCGCGGCCTCACGCTCGGCTTGACCCAGGAGCAGGATCGCCTCGTAGAGGCGGATGGCGCGATCGCTCCACGTCTTGGCATGAAGCTGGAGCCGAACCTCGTCCTGGGCCGACAGGTCGCCCAGCGCCTTCTCGAGCCGATCGACCTCGCGGGCGAGGTAGGTCCGCCAGGGGGCGAGCGCTTCAGCCCGCACCTCGGAGAGCCGGCGCCGCAGCTCGGCGAGCAGGATGGGACCGGCACCTTCCCGCCCCAGGCAGCGCACGACGTCCAGCACCAGGATGTTGGTCGTTCCCTCCCAGATGGGCAGCACCTGGGCGTCGCGCAACAGGCGCGGCGTCACGAAGGTCTCGATGTAGCCGTTGCCGCCCAGCATCTCGCAGGCCTCCGAGGCGAAGCGGATGGCCTGCTTGCCGGTGTGGTACTTGATCATGGGCGTCAGGAGCCGGCGCATGGCCTGCTCATCTTCGCTTGCCGTCCCCTGGTCCACCTTGTCGAGGTAGCGGATGGCCTCCCACACGAAGGCCGTCGCCGCCTCGAGCTCGACCACCATCGAGGTGAGCATCTGCCGCACCATCGGGTAGTGGTCGATGGTCTTTCCGAACGCCGCGCGGTTAGTCGCATGGGCGAGCGACTCCACGTAGGAGCGGCGCATGATGGCGAGCGCCGCCACCGCGTTGTAGGTGCGGCTCAGGTTGAGCATCTCGGTCATGTAGCGGAAGCCGCGCGACAGGTCGCCCACGGGATAGGCGATCGCTCCCTCCAGCGTGAACTCGCCCGAAGCC
>DATNQJ010000158.1:0-4507 GCA_036704085.1 Stenomitos sp. | reverse complement strand
AGTGTGGGGGGTAGGGCTTCTAGAGCAGGCGGACTATATGTTCAAAGTATGGCTGCCTTGAAATGCTCGAGACCCCTTGCTGGCGCACCCAGCTAGCTCGACGGGTGCACCGTGATGACCACCGACTTCGAGATGGGCGTGCGACTCCCATCGGCATACGCGTTGACGGGGACCAGGGCGTTGGTTTCCGGGAAGTAGGTCGCCACGCAGCGGCGGGGAATGGCGTAGGGCACCACGATGAACCGGGGCGCCTGGCGCTCGACGCCGTCGTAGTGGCTCCTGAGATCGACGATCTGGCCCTCGCGGAGCTGGAACTCGGCCATGTCCTCCGGGCTCATGAAGATCACCCGCCGCTCGCCGTGGATGCCCCGGTAGCGGTCGTCCTTGCCGTAGATCGTGGTGTTGAACTGGTCGTGCGATCGGATGGTCATCATCAGGAACTGATCGGGTGAAAGCTCCAGGGGCGTGAGCGGGTTGACCGTGAAGTGGGCCTTGCCCGTCGCCGTGTGGAAGGTCCGGGAGTCCCGGGGGCCGTTTGGCAGGTAGAAGGGCTCGTCCTGCCGGACCCGCGAGTTGTAGCCCTCGAACCCCGTCACCACCCGCTCGATGTGCGACCGGATGCGATCGTAGTCGGCGACGAGCCCATCCCAGTCGATGCCCGCCGTCGAGCCGAAGAGGGCCTTGCCAAGGCGGGCAACGATGGCCGGCTCGCTCAAGAGCTGGTCGGAGACGGGCTGCAGCTTGCCATGCGAGGCGGAGATGACGCCCATCGAGTTCTCGGTGGTCACGAACTGCTCGCCCGAGGCCTGCACGTCGAGGTCCGTGCGCCCGAGGCAGGGCAGGATGAGCGCCTGCTCGCCGGTGACCACGTGCGAGCGGTTGAGCTTGGTCGAGACCTGGACCGTCAGCCGGCACTTCTGGAGGGCCCGGGCCGTGAACTCGGTGTCTGGGGTGGCCGACAGGAAGTTGCCGCCCATGGCGAAGAAGACCTTCGCCTTGCCCTCATGCATGGCCTGGATGGCGTGGACCGTGTCGTAGCCATGTTCGGTGGGCGGATTGAAGCCGAACTCCCCGCCCAGGCGCTCCAGGAAGTCGGCCTCCGGACGCTCGTAGATGCCCATGGTGCGATCGCCCTGTACGTTCGAATGCCCGCGCACGGGGCAGACGCCCGCACCGGGCCGGCCGACGTGGCCGCCGAGCAAGAGGAAGTTGACCACCTCGCGGATGGTGGCGACCGCATTCTTGTGCTGCGTGAGGCCCATGGCCCAGCAGCAGATGGTCCGCTTGGACTCGAGGGCAATCCGGGCGGCTTGGCGGATGAGCTCCCGCGAGACCCCCGAGCCTGCGACGATCTCGTCCCAGGTCGCGGCCACGAGCGCGCGTCGGAGGGCCTCGAAGCCCGCCGTGTGCTCCCGGATGAAGGCGTGGTCGAGGACCGTGCCCGGCGCCTCCCCCTCGGCGTCGAGCAGCTCCTTGAGGAGGCCCTTCATGAAGGCCAGGTCCCCGTTGATCCGCACGGGCACGTGCAGGGTGGCGAGCGGCGTGCCCCGGCCGAGCATCCCCTGGAGCTCCTGCGGGTGCTTGAAGGCCATCAGCCCCGCTTCAGGCAGCGGGTTGATGGAGACGATCCGGCAGCCCCGCCGGGCGGCGGCCTGCAGGGACGTGAGCATGCGCGGGTGGTTGGTGCCCGGGTTCTGGCCCAGGATGAAGATGGCGTCCGCCTGCTCGAAGTCATCGAGAGTGACCGTGCCCTTGCCGATGCCGAGCGTCTCCTTGAGGGCGACGCCGCTCGACTCGTGGCACATGTTCGAGCAATCGGGCAGATTGTTGGTCCCGAAGAGCCGGACGACCAGCTGGTAGAGGAAGGCCGCCTCGTTGCTCGTGCGCCCCGAGGTGTA
This sequence comes from Stenomitos sp., assembly GCA_036704085.1. Taxonomy (GTDB): domain Bacteria; phylum Cyanobacteriota; class Sericytochromatia; order S15B-MN24; family UBA4093; genus DATNQJ01. The sequence continues at coordinate 2,609 of DATNQJ010000158.1, read as the reverse complement.
GAACAGGGCCTCGTTCGGCGACGCCAGGGAGCGCAGTTCGCGGGCAATGAGCTCGAAGGCCTCGTCCCAGCCGATGGGCTCGTAGTGGTCGCTTCCCTTGCGCTTGATGACAGGCTCGGTGAGGCGTCCCTGCTTGCCGAGCCAGTACTCGTCCAGGCGCGAGAGCTGGCTGAGGCTCCACTCGCGGAAGAAGGCGGCGTCCACCCGGCGCGTGGTGCCTTCGGCGGCGATCGCCTTGGCCCCGTTCTCGCAGAATTCGGCGAGGGATCGCGCGTGGTCGGGGTCCGGCCAGGCGCAGCTCGAGCAGTCGATGCCGCCCTTCTGGTTCAGGTTTCCGAGGGCCTTGGCGCCGCGCAAGGGGCCCATCTCGTCGAGGGCATGTCGCAGGGCGGAGGTGACGGCAGGCAGACCGCCCGCGACGGTCTTGGGATCAGAGAGCTTGAGGTCCGAGAGCTCCTCGGGATAACGGACCTGGATCTTGCGGTCCTCGGGCTCGCGTGTCGACTCCATGGGATGACCCTCCAGCAGCAGGGGGTGGCCTAGGGAAGGATGCGGCGCTCGCCCGTGTACAGGTTGAAGCGCCCGTCGCGCACGAAACCCACGAGCGTGATGTTGAACGCCTCGGCGAGATCGATGGCGAGGCTCGAGGGGGCCCCGACCGCAGCCACGATCGGGATGCCGGCCATCAGGGCCTTCTGCACCAGCTCGAAGCTGATGCGGCCGCTCAGGAAGAGCAGGTGGTCCGTGAGGGGCAGCCCATCGATCAGGAACCGGGTCCCGATGAGCTTGTCCACCGCGTTGTGCCGCCCTACGTCCTCTTGCAGATCGACCAGCTGCCCCGTGGAATCGAGGAGAGCGGCCGCATGGAGACCGCCCGTCTGTTCGAAGACCGCCTGGGCCGAGCGCATGAGGGTGGGCAGCTCGTGGATGACGGCGGCCTCGAAGGGCGGCGTGTCCGGCAGGGGCTTGCATTGGGCGACCGATAGGGCCTCGAGCGACGACTTGCCGCAGACCCCGCAGCTGGATGTGGTGTAAAAGTGACGCTCGAGCCGCTGCTCATCCAGCTGGACCTCGGGGACGAGCTCGATCTTGATGACGTTCTGGAGCCGATGCACCCCGGTGACCGGCCCGCAGGGGGCGATGCGCATGATCTGGGAGCAATCCTGGAGGATGCCCTCGGTGAACAGGAAGCCCGCCGCAAGCTCCATGTCCCGACCGGGAGTGCGCATGGTGATCGAGAGGCTCTTCTGGAAGGCCTGGCCGTCACGCGAGCCGACCACCCGGATCTCGAGGGGTTCTTCGACGGAGATCACGTCGAGGAGCTGCGAGGACTTGGAGCCCTTGATCCGCGTGACCATGCGATGGGTGACGGAGCTCGATGCCAGCAGCTCCCTCGACTCTTCCACGGGCGATCTCCTTGTGACGGGGCGGGGTCCTTCCCTAGTTTAGACCGGATCGGGGATTTCAAGCCAGGTTAACTCCGTCACAGACGCCCGGAGCCGGGCGGCGGAGACTAGACAGAGCGCTAGGAGGAATGCCGTGATCGACGAGGAACTTTGGATCGTTCTCAACCGCCTGGAAGACTTCTACGTGGCGGAAACGGCCCAGGTCCGGGGAGCCCGGGAGGCTGTCCGGCACATCGTTCCGAGCGTCAATCTCCACTATCGTCGCTACAAGCGCTTTGCTGGCGAGCCCCTCTGCAGCAGCGCCGCCGCGCGGCGGTCGGGCCTGAGGCGGTCCACCCTGGAGCCCACCTGCCACACCTGCCTCGACGTCGCCCGCAAGATGACCGAGATCCCGCGCCCCTTCGAGATGCCGCTGCCGAGCGGCCTGCACCAGCTCAGCCTGTTCCCGGTTTGACGACCGCTTGAGTGGCTTGCCCTAGCCAGCTTCACTGTTTCTTCACATAATTTAGCCATGGCCCGAAAACCCTTTCAGAGCAAGGTTTCGGGCCTTCAATGTGTGCTTGCTCACAGAACATAACACGCCTTGGCGCAACCATAGGGAAAGGAAACCGTAGTAATATCGGATCATCGGGGCAACGGGACTGCTGGAGTGTAGGAGTAGATGGCAACCGAACTCACCGCCAAGAGCGAACCCTGCGAAGAATCGGGCGAAGACCTGATCGCGATCGCCCATGCGTACCTGGACTACGTCGCGCGGCTGAAGAATGCCGCCGAGCAGCAGATGGTTGGCTAATTATTTGAATAGCGCCCGGCCCTCGTGGGGCCGGGCGTTTTTTTTTGCCCGCCATGACTAAACTTCCGGTGCTCGCTTGCCGAAACAGATCCTCAGGAAACGGTCAATCGATCAAAGGAATGGGAGATGACCCGTCAGCTTGATGAACTGCGACACTGGATGTCGAGCCTCGAACCGCGCGTGCGCCTGTTCGAGAACCAGCCGACCGACTTGGAGCCGGTCGCGCTCGATCCGGACGATGAGGATGGACAGCCGGCCTAGGGACAGGCCCCCGGTCCTCCATCCGCCTGCGCCCCGAGAGGCCTGGTTCCATCCTACTTAAACGGGCTCGGCGACCTGCGCCGTCGCCTCGTAGAACCGCTTGCCGTCCTGCGCCATCTCCACGAGCAAGGGGGCCGGGTTGAAGCGCG
>DATNQJ010000157.1:0-8950 GCA_036704085.1 Stenomitos sp. | reverse complement strand
TGGCCGTGCGCTTCGGCAACGTGCTCGGCTCCAGCGGCAGCGTGGTGCCCCTGTTCCGCAAGCAGATCGCCAAGGGCGGCCCCATCACCGTCACCCACCCGGAGATGACGCGCTACTTCATGACCATCCCGGAGGCCGTGACCCTGGTCCTGCAGGCCGCGACCCTCGGCCAGTCCGGCGAGGTCCTGATGCTCGACATGGGAGAGCCGGTCAAGATCCTGGATCTGGCCCGCAACATGATCAAGCTCTCGGGCCTCACCGAGGACGACATCGAGATCGTCTTCAGCGGCATCCGCCCCGGCGAGAAGCTCTTCGAGGAGCTGCTCATCACCTCCGAGGGCACCCGGCCCACCGAGCACCCCCAGGTCTTCGCCGCCAAGGCTCCCAAGCCGCCCGATCCCGCCTGGTGGCAGGGAGTGGTGGCCGAGCTCCGGGAGGCCATCCACCACCAGGCCACCGACGAGGTCCGGCGCATCCTCGATTCGGTCATCGAGCGGGACGGCCCGGCCCCCCTCGAGCGCCCCGCCACGTCGGAACTTCACCCCTAGGAGGATCCATGCTGCAGACGACTCACGAGACCATTCCCTTCGCCGTGCCCATGGTGGGCGACGCGGAGATCGCCGCGGTCACCGAGGTCCTCAAGAGCGGCTGGATGACCACGGGTCCCAAGACCAAGGAGTTCGAGGCGGCGATCGCCTCCTACGTCGGCGCTCCGCACGCGATCGCCCTGAACTCCTGCACCGCGGCCCTGCACCTGGCCCACCTGGTCTCGGGCGTGGGCCCCGGGGACGAGGTGGTGACCACGCCTTTGACCTTCTGCGCGACCCTGAACACGGTGCTGCACGTGGGGGCGAAGCCGGTCCTCGCCGACGTGGACCCCGTGAGCCTGAACCTCTCGGCCGAGGGGGTCGAGCGGGTGCTCACCGCCAAGACCAAGGCGGTGGCGCCGGTGCACTACGCGGGCAATCCGGTGGACCTGGACCCCATGATGGAGCTCGCCCGGGCCAAGGGCCTGGTGGTGACGGACGATGCGGCGCACGCCATCGGGACCCGCTACAAGGGCCAGATGGTGGGGGCGCTCACGGACTTCACGGCCTTCTCGTTCTACGCCACCAAGAACCTCGCGACGGGCGAGGGCGGCATGCTGACGACGCGGAACGCGGAGCTTGCGGACCGCGCGCGGGTCATGGGCCTGCACGGCATGAGCCGGGACGCCTGGAAGCGTTACAGCGGTGCGGGTAGCTGGTTCTACCAGGTCGAGGAGGCCGGCTTCAAGTACAACATGACCGACATCGCCGCGGTGATTGGCCTGGCGCAGCTCGCGCGCTTCGAGGCGATGCAGGCGCGCCGGGTGGCCATCGTGGAGCGCTACATGGAGGCCTTCGGCGGGCATCCGGCGCTGCAGGTGCCGCCGGTGGCGGACGCGGCGCGCGGGGACGTGCATGCGTGGCACCTCTACATGCTGCGGATCCGCCCCGAGGTCCTCACCATCGGCCGCGATCAGTTCATCGAGGAGCTCAAGGCGCTCGGCGTGCTCACCTCGGTGCACTTCATCCCCGCGTCGTACCACCCGGTCTACCAGCGGGAGCTCGGCCTGAAGCCCGGGGACTTCCCGGTGGCCGAGGACGCCTACCAGCGCATGATGTCGCTGCCCCTGTACCCGAGCCTGACGGACGCGCAGGTGGAGGCCGTCATCGAGCGGGTCCTCTCGATCGCCGAGAAGTACCGCCGGTAATGTATCGTCTCCTCAAGCGCCTGATCGACGTCCTGGGAGCACTCGCCCTGATCGTCCTGTTGAGCCCCTTTATGCTCTTCGCGGCGATCGCCATCCCCCTCGACTCGCCGGGCAGCCCGATCTTCACGCAGCCGCGGGTCGGCAAGGGCGGCCGGATCTTCACCATCTACAAGTTCCGCTCCATGCGTCAGGACGCGCCCAAGGCCGGGCCCGTCCTCACCCAGGTGGGCGACCCCCGCGTCACGCGCCTCGGCCGCTTCCTGCGCCGCACCTCCATCGACGAGTTCCCGCAGCTCTTCAACATCCTCAAGGGCGACATGAGCTTCATCGGCCCGCGCCCCGAGGTGCCCTCCATCGTGGAGGCGGAGTGGAGCGAGGACGACCAGGCCAAGGTCCTTTCCGTGCTGCCCGGCCTCTCCGGCTGGGCGCAGATCCACGGCCGGGACGACCTGGACATTCCCACCAAGCTCAAGTTCGACCGGGAGTACTCGGAGCGGATCTCGGCCTGGCTGGACCTCGTCATCCTGGTCCGCACCCCGCTGTTGCTGTTGACCGGGCGCGGCATCAAGTAACTAGTCCGCCTCCAGCGACGAGGTCCGCCGACTCAGCTTCAAGCGAGCGAGGAGCGGCCCGACCAGGGCACGGTCCTCGGCCGTGAGCATCCCCGCCGCGAACAGCGTCAGGAAGAAGGCCACCACCCCCACGAGGGGGCCGGCGAACAGCGCGACCAGGGGCGGCGTCCACCGGGTCACCGCGTAGACCGGCACGCCCATGACCAAGGCGGCTGTCAGGATCTGCAGCACCATCCCCACCGGCGCCTTGGCGCCCGTCTGGTCGCGGACCGCCCGGAGCCCGGGCAGGAGGCTCGAGAGCTGGGCGAGGGCACAGCTGCCCACCGCGCCCCACGCCCCGAAGCGGGGAATCAAGAGCCAGGCCAACCCGACGTTCACCACCGAGATCCAGAGCCCGATCCTGACCAGCCGGTTCTGGCCGTTGGTCGCGTACAGCACGCTCGAGGCGGGAAAGCCGTAGATCATCACCAGGGCGTTGGCACCCAGGAGCACGCCCAAAAGTCCTGCCACCGGCTCGTAGCCGGGTCCGTAGAGCACCTGCACCAGGGCCGGGGCGACAAGCGCGCCGCCGATCGCCACCGGCAGGGCCAGCATGGCCATGTAGCGGCAGCTCAACAGAAAGATCCGCCGCACGCCCTCTTGATCGCCCGCTCCCACCGAGCGGGAGAGGTTCGGGATCAACAGCCCGATGAGCGTCCCCGGCAGGAGCTTCATGGCCATGTTGGCGAGCGTGAAGGCCATGCCGTAGTAGGCGACCTCCTTGGCCGGAGAGTACGCCCCCAGGAAGAAGACCTCCGAGCGCTGCCAGACGATGGCGTCGAGCATGAGCATCACGAAGACCGGCCCCTGGTAGGTCCGCATGGCGCGCTTGAGCTCGTCGGAAAGCGCGGCCCGGTACCAGTCCGGCCGCCAGCGCGTCAACAGGAGCATGTAGCCGAGCGCGCCGAGGCCCGCGCTGAACCCCGTGGCCGCCAAGAGGCCAACCATGCCCCAGCCGTTGACGATGGAGAGCACCGTCCCGCCGAGCGTGCACGTAGCCGTGACCCCCGTGACGAGGGCGACCTGGTCGTAGCGCTGCAAGGCCTGACAGGCCGCCGTGTACAGGGCGACCAGGGCCGTCGGGATGACGGCCACGGCCCCGGCCATCAGCGCGAGCCCCATGTCGGGCTCGTCGAAACGCCTGCCCGTAAGCGGCGAGGCCAGGATGAGCAGGGCCGAGACCCCGAACCCGAACAGGAGCACCTGGCGGCTGCTGAAGGCCAGGACTCCGGCCGCCTCTTCCGGGTTGTCGCGCCCCAGGCTCTCGGCCATGTACTTCATGGCGGCCGTGACGTAGCCCAGGTTGGCGAACATCCCCGCGATGCCGATGAGCCACGTGAGCAGGGTGTAGTGCCCCATGCCCTCGGGCGAGAGCACGCGGGCCACCAGGGCGGTGACGCCCACCCCCATGGCGGAGGTGAGCGCGATGGTCAGGAAGTTGAACAGCGTGTGACGGGCAACCTTAGTCGGTGCAGGCATAAGACCTCTCGTCGATGGGGAGCTGCTGGATGACGCGCGCCGGCACGCCGGCCAGCACGCACCCCGCCGGGAAGGAGCGGGTGACCACGGCGTTGGCGCCCACCACGCAGCCGTCGCCCAGGCTCACTCCCTTGAGCAGGGTGACCCCGGAGCCGAGCCAGACGTTGTTGCCGAGCCGGATGGTCGAGACCCGGTAGCCCTGATCCGCCACCGGGATGTCCGGATGCTCGAAACGGTGGTCGTGGTCGCGGATGCTCACGCGCTCGGCCAAGAGGCAGTCGTCGCCGATGATCACCTCGTCGAAGACCGAGATGGTCGACCAGGCTCCCACGAGCACGCGCCTGCCGATGGTGAGCTTGCCATCCACCTTGAGCTCGGCTCCTGTCCGGACGGTGGTGGCTTCGCCCAGCCGGACCTGGCCCGTGGAGCCCACACGCCAGATGACGCCGCGCTCGACCCGGGTCCCTTCACCCAGGAGGAGGCGATCGCCCAGCTCCGCCTGCATGAGCATGAGCTGGGCCTTGTCCCGCCATGCGGCAACCCGGCGATCCCAGTAGGCGATGCCGGTGATGACAGGGACCATGGGGGGGGGGATCTTCATGCGAGCGTCCTCCGATTAGGCGATGTTTGGGGGTTTCGCTGGGCGATCGCCCGCTGGTAGCACTCCACGGTGCGGCGCGCGATCGCCCGGTTTTCGAAGGAGGCCGCCACGTGCTCGCGCGCTTGAAGGCCCATGCGGCGGCGCAGCGCATCGTCCGAGGCCAGCCGCACGAGCATGCGCGCGAGGTCGTGGGGATCCTCCGGTCGAACCAGAAAGCCGTGCCGCCCCTCCTGCACGATCTCGGGGACGCCCCCCGAGCGGCAGCCGATGACGGATCGGGCGCAGGCCATGGCCTCCAGGTAGACGAGCCCGAAGGGCTCGAGCCGGCTGGGGGCCACCAGGAAGTCGGAACCGGCGTAGAGCCGGGGCAGCTCGCCATGCGGGCGGGCTCCGAGCCAGTGCACCCGGTCGGCGAGTCCCGCCCGCCGCAGCTCCGACTCCAGCGTGCCGCGCAGGCTCGCTCCGCCCTCGGCGGTCCGGGTGTCGGCGCCTGCGATCGCCAGATGCAGGGACGGCACCTGCCGGGCGGCGACCTGGAAGGCCGAGACGAGCGTGTCGATCCCCTTACGCCGCTCGATACGGCCGGCAAACAGCCCGAGCACGTGGTCGGCGGGAATCCCCAGCGACTCCTTGAGTTCGGGGGCAGAGCTCGGCACGAAGCGCTCGAGATCGACGCCCAGGGGCAGCACCTCGATGCCCGTGCGCGGGATGGCGTAGTCCGAGGCGAGCGTATCGGCCAAAGCGCGGCTGTTGGCGAGCCGCATGGCGGCCCGCGCGAGGGCCCGCGCTTCCAGGAAGGCGGCCATGCGGGCGTCGAGGGTCATGGGCAGGTCGTTGAGACGCCGCACCAGGGCCAGGTGGGTATGCAGGCGCGCGATCACCGGTGGCAGGCCCGGCGTGTCGAGCAGGAGGGCTCCGGCCATCCACTCGGGCACCTCGACGACGTCGAACGGGCGCTCGGCATGCAGCCGCTTGAGGGCGCGCGCGGCCGCGACCGCCCACGGGAGCATGCCCATGGTCACGCCCCAGTAGCGGTTGAAGGCCGGCAGCCGGTAGCGCGGCAGCACCAGGGGCGTCACCGCCGCATCGTCGGTCCCACCCTCCGCGGCGGGCAAGAGGACCTGAACCTCGTGCCCGAGGCCGCGCAGGCCCCGGGCGAGGTTCCCGGTGTAGGTTCCGATGCCCCCGAGCCCGAGGGGCTCGGGGGACAAGAGGGCGATCCGCATCAGCTCACCCCGGCTAGATTCTGGTTGGCGGTGTTGCGCTTGGCGGCCTCCCGGGCGTACTGGAAGGTCCACTTGGTGGGCGCATGCCAGGCGGCGTGCTTGGCGACCTTGAGGGCCTCGACGGCTTTGGCGAAGAAGCCCTTGGCCTCGTTGTAGAGCCGCATGCGGCGGGTGAGCTCGAGCTCGCCCTGGGCCCACTTGTAGGCGAGCCGGACCATGGGCTTGTCCATGTAGCGGGTGCGGATCACGCAGGCCGTGCCGCCCAGGTCGTGGTAGTTGCTCCGGGCGTCCACGTGACCCATGGTCTCGGCCTCCTTGCGGTAGACCGTGCCGAGGTACGGGGTCATGAGCGACACGGAGTAGTTCATGGGCAGCTCTTGGGCGAGCCGCACGGTCGCCACCACGCTCTCGAAGGACTCGGAGGTCGAGCCCACCACCATGAAGCCCGTCAGCTCGATGCCCAGCTCCTTGCACAGCTCCACGTTCTTGAGCGTGAGCTTGAGGGCGTCGGGGTGCTGGTGGATCTCGCGCAGGATGGTGGGATCCGCCGACTCGATGCCCGTCATGAGGCGCTTGAGGCCACCCTTGGCGAGCATGCGGATGGTCTCGGGGTCCAGGCTCTCGAGATCGGTCTCGATGACCCACTTGAAGCCGTACCGGCGTTCGCCCATGGCCTCGGCGATCGAGCGCAGGCGCTTCTTCACCAGACCGATGTTGGGATCGCGGGCCTGCAGGAAGGTCGCCCCCAGGGTCTTGAGGTAGTCGAACTCCGCGAGCACGCTCTCGATCGACCGGGCGCGCCACGGACCGCCCTGGTGCACGTAGTACGGGCACATGGAGCACGCCTTGGGGCAGCCGCGGCTGGTGAGGATGTAGTAGGTGGCCCCTGCGGCCTGGCCGTCCGGGCTGTAGCGTCTCATATCGACCAGGTGCCAGGCCGGGAAGGGCAGGGCATCGAGGGCCTTGGAGTCCTGCAGGTACCAGCCCACCGGCGCGAACGGCACCTGGGGGGTCCAGACGTGCATGTTGTGGGTGCCCGCGAGGAAGTCCGCGAGGAGCGCCTCGGGCTCGCCGAAGAAGACCCCGTCGAAGCCGCTGTCCTGGATCCAGGACTCGTGGGTGGTCTGGATGACGTTGCCGAAGACGAAGACCCGGCGCTCGGGGTGCGCGCTCTTGATGAGCTTGGCGAGGATCAGGTCCTCCTGCAGGCTGGGCAGGCTGAGGCGCACGCCGACCACGTCGGGAGCCGCCTGCTCGAGCTTCAGGAGGAGGGCCGTCCGCTTGAGCTTCTCGGCGCAGGCATCGGTGATGGCGACCTCGGCCCCGGCCTCTTCGGCGACGGCGGCCGCGTACATGAGGTCCATGGGCGGCGTGAAGGCCCGGTAGTGGTAGCGGCGGTTGATGGGGAACATGGTTCCCAGGCCGCCGGCCTTGTCACGATCGCTGATGTAGCCCGGGATCTCGGGAGGATTGATCAGATGGACGCGCATGGGGCCTCCTTATTACCGGCCGATGCCGGAATAGGTGAAACCGGCGGCCACGGCCGCCTCCGGCAAGAGCGCATTACGTCCGTCGAGCAAGAAGGGCGTGCGAACCAGCCCGCGCAACCGGGGCAGGTCGAGGGCCGCGAACTCGGGCCATTCGGTGGCGAGCACCACCGCATCGGCGCCGGTCGCGGCCTGGTAGGGGCACGGGAAGGTCAAGAGCGCGGGTAGCTGGGCCTTGGCGGCGTCGGCGGCCACCGGATCGTAGGCCCGGACCTTGCACCCGAGGCGCAGGAGCTGCATGGCGAGCGTCATGGCGGGCGCATCCCGCAGGTCGTCCGTGTGGGGCTTGAAGGCCAGGCCCAGGAGGGTGACGGTCTTGCCCTTGAGGACCTTGAGCTGGCGCTGCAGCTTGGCGAGGGCGAAGTGGCGCTGGCGAACGTTGGTCTCCTGGACGGCCCGGAGGAGCTGGGCGTCGTAGCCGTACTCCTTGGCGATGTGGACCAAGGCCGAGACGTCCTTGGGAAAGCAGCTGCCGCCCCAGCCGAGCCCCGCGTTGAGGAACTGGGTCCCGATGCGGGCATCGAGCCCCATGCCGAGCGCCACGCGGGTCATGTCCGCGCCCACCCGTTCGCACAGGTTGGCGATCTCGTTGGCAAAGGAGATCTTGGCCGCGAGGAAGGCGTTGGCCGCGTACTTGATCAGCTCGGCCGAGGTGAGGTCCGTGACGACAAAGGGGATCTGGCGGCCATCGGCGGGCACCCGGCCCGGAATCCGCCGCGTGATGATGGGCTCGTAGAGCCGGAGCATGAGCTCGACGGCCCGGGGACTCTGACTGCCGATCACGATGCGGTCCGGGAAGAAGGTGTCGTGGATCGCCGAGCCCTCGCGCAGGAATTCGGGGTTCGAGACCACGTCGAAGGGCGCCTCGCCCGCAGAGAGCCCGCCGCCCGCGGTGGTGAGCTGCACGGCGCCCATGCCGTCGCGCACGAGCATGGCCACCCAGTCGCCCGAGCCCACCGGGACGGTGCTCTTGTTGACGATGACCTTGTACCCGTTGAGGGCCTGTCCGATGGACCGGGCCACGGCCTCGACGGCCGAGAGGTCCGGCTCTCCCGAGGGCAGGGCGGGCGTGCCCACCGTGATGAAGACGATCTCCGAGTGCCGGACGGCCTGGGGGAGGTCGGTCGTGAACTGGAGGTGCCCCGTCAGGCCGTGCAGCCCCACGAGCTCCTCGAGGCCCGGTTCGTAGATGGGGATCTGCCCCTGTTGCAGGAGGGCAATCTTGTGCGGGTCCTTGTCGACACCGATGACGTCGTGACCGATCTCCGCCAGGCAGGCACCCGTCACCAGCCCAACGTAACCGGTCCCGATCACACAAACGCGCATGACAGCCTCCGCGTGACGAGCGAGGGGGGAGGTAGGGGGCGATGTTGCGGGGCATGTTGAGCCAAACGTTACAATAATTCACGTTCCAGGCGATCGGCGTGAGCGCCTAAAAATCCGGTGCGCCTCGTCCATGTGGCGGGCGCCGAGCGGCTCCACGGGATCCCCCTCGCTTGACCGCCCAGGTGCGGCCCGACTAGGATCGAAGGCCCGGTCGCCGGGTGTGGAGAGGGGGCAGGAGTGACCGCATTTCAGATCTTCGTTCCGGCGACGTCGGCCAACCTCGGTCCGGGGTTCGACTGCATGGGCCTGGCCTTGCCCTTCGGCATCCACTTCGCGGTGCGGCCCCTGGCCGCGGGGCCCGGCACGTACCACATGGAGGGGCTGGCGGCTCCGATCCCGGACGAGCGCAACCTGTTCCTGGTCGC
>DATNQJ010000156.1:0-2512 GCA_036704085.1 Stenomitos sp. | reverse complement strand
GCGGAGGGTCGCCTGACGCTCGCTGGCATCGCGACGGCCGGTGGAGAGGAGGTCGAAGCGCCTTGGAAGCCGTTCGAGCAGCTTGGCGGCGGTGAGCACGCTCATGCGGGCGGCGGCGAGCTCGATGGCGAGAGGGATGCCGTCGAGCTGGCGCACGATCTCGGCGACGGTCGGCGCGTCGGCCTCGGTGAGGTCGTAGTCGCTGCGCACGGCGCGGACCCGGTCCACGAAGAACTGGACGGCTTCGGATCCGGCGATATCCGATGGGTCGCTCGGTAGGCCGAGGGGCGAGAGCTCGTAGGCCGTCTCTCCGGGAAGGCGCAGGAGCTCGCGGGAGCTGACGAGGAAGTGGCTCTCGGGAGCGGCCGTGAGCCACCGTCCGAGGGTGGCGGCCGCGTGGTCGACCAGTTGCTCGAAGTTGTCGAGGATGACCAGGGTCCGTCCCCGGGCGGCGAGGGCGTTTCCGAGCACGCGCACCAGGTCGTCGTCGCACGTGACCGTGGTGAGGGGCACGCCGAGGGCGGCGGCGACGGCCTCGCCGATCCCGTCGAGGGTGCTGGCCTGGGTCAGGTCGCAGAACCATGCGCCGCCAGGATAATCCTCCAGGCCCTCGAGACCGAACTGCTGGGAGAGGCGGGTCTTGCCCGTGCCGCCGGGCCCCAGGAGGGTGATGAGGCGCGAGCCCTGGGTGAAGAGTTCGTGGACGCGCCGGAGGTCCCGCTCTCGCCCGATGAAGCGGCTGGGACTCGGGACCAGGTTGGTCTTCTTGACGTCCTGGGCCTTGGGAGGCGGGAAGGAGCGATCGCCGAGCGAGGTCGGCAGGAGCTGGACGAGGGCCTCGGGCTCGACGAGGCCCTTGAAGTGGAACCTGCCCAGCTCGACGGCCTGCGGGGCGCCGAGGGCCGCGAGGTGGGGCTGGACGGCCTTCCAGGCCTCGGCGCCGAGGACGATCTGTCCCCCGTGGGCCGCGCCACTGATGCGGGCGGCCCGGTTGACCATGGGGCCGAAGTAGTCCATCCGACCGGTCACGGGGTCCTGACGGCATTCGGGGTGGCCCGTGTGGACTCCCATGCGCACGCGCAGGCCCCGGAAGAGCAGGCTGCCGTCCTCTCGCTGCGCCTCGCTCGCGTCCGGGTGGGACAGGAGGGCGTGGGGCCAGTCGATCCCGAGCAGGGTTTCCTGGGCGGCGAGGCACCAGCGCACGGCCGCCACGGGGTCGCCGAAGGCGAGCATGAAGGCGTCGCCCTCGGTCTTCACCTCGTAGCCGCCCGTCTCCGCGAGGAGCTGCCGCAGCTCGGCGTTGTGCTGGAGCAGGGCGGCGCGCATGGCGTCCGTGTGCTGCTCCCAGAGGCTGGTCGATCCCTGCACGTCGGTGAAGACGAGCGTGACTTGACCGGTCGGCGGGGCGATGGGAGTGGCGGGGTGCAGGGACTCGTTCATGGATCCTCGGGGTCGGTGCGGAGATGTCTACTGGTCTTAAACCCCAAATGGGCACGAACGTCGCGGGAGGGTCAGAGGCCGTTCGCCATCCCCGTGAACCGGGCCCGGGCGGCCTGACCATCGCGCTTCTTGCGTAAGGCCGTATCGATGAGCTCCTCCTTGTACTTGGTGCGTCCGAGCAAGACGGCGATCGCCATGAAGGAGAGGAAGCCCGCGAACGCCAGGAAGAAGGAGAGCCCCATCCCCGCTTCGCTCTCGGAGAGGAGGAACTGGATGTTGGCGGCGAAGTCGATCAGGACCAGCATGGTCGCAAGACCTATCTGGAGCAGCAGCCAACGTCGGGCGATTCGCTGCTGCTTGGGATCCATGAGGATCATGCGCTTGCCCTGGCGGCGTTCGGAGTCGTCGAGGGCCTGGCCGGATTCCAGGTTGGCTTTGACATCCTCGTGCCAGAGCAGCCGCGAGAGGCTCGTCACCAAGAGCAGCTCCGCCACGAGGACCAATAGGAAGAACCAGATCCAGAGGGGCCAGACGACCTTCAAGCCGCCGACCATGGCAACCGGGGTACCGAGGATCGTGGCCGCCGAGAGGCTGGCCGGGTAGCTCGCGACGATGACGACGAGGGCCGACAGGGTGTAGAGCCCGTACAGTCGCGCGGAGAGGGTCCGGCCGTTGTGTCCGAGCTCTTGGCGTTCGGTCGCTGAGAGCGACTGGTGGTTTTCGTAGTCGCGGGCCCGGGCCTTGACCTCGAGGAGGTGCTCCTTGAGCTTCACCTGCCAGTCACGCAGGGCGTCCTCGTCGCGGCCCAGGCGGATGTCGTCCTCCTTCGAGCGATGATCATGGTAGGCCTTGATTGCCTGCTCCAGGGCCTCGACCCGCTGGGTGTCTCCTGGCTCGCTCATGGTCCCTCCTATCGGCCAATGGCTTGGCGTAGTAGGCGCATGCCGCCGGGACTGGCCGCCAGTTCCGGGTTGATGAAGGTGATCCGCTCCCTGAGGATGGGCTGAAGCGCGAGCCTCAGTCGCTCGGCGAAGCGTGGCTCGCTGTAGACGCAGACGATCCGGGACTCCGG
>DATNQJ010000155.1:0-5282 GCA_036704085.1 Stenomitos sp. | reverse complement strand
GTTCGGCGTCTTGTCCTGGAAGGTGAGGTCCGCCCCGATGTAGGCCGTGACGCCGCCGTCATCGGCGGCGGCCGCCTTCAGGACGGCCTGGCCGCCGCGGGTCTGGTTGGCATCGCCCACGGCCCCGGTGCCCTGGGCCGTGACCGGGGCGTTGGCCGCCGAGCCGGGAGCGTCGAGTGCGGATGCCTTGTAGGCGTTCATGGGAATGTTGCCAGCTTGGATGTTATCGATTCCGCCCATTCGGACCCTCTTTCTCGTGACACGACCATGCCCCGCGGGGCATGGTCGTGAAGCGGAGCGCCAGATGAAGAGTTAGGTCTTGGCCATGCCTTCGTAGGCCCGGGCCATCGATTCGCGGATCTGGGCGATCAGCTGGTTGATGTTCTTCAGCATCTCGACCTTCTCTTCCCGCTTGTTCTGGACGTTCTTGCCGTAGATCGGGATCATCTCCTTGATGCCCTGCCAAACCCCGACGTGGTTCGCGTCTTCCGCCATCTTGGAGTACTGGTTCTGGAGCGCTACGGAGCGATCGAACGCCTCGTTGACGTTGAAGTTCGGGGCCGGCTTGTAGGTGTTCGGGGTGGCCGTCGTCGGCGTGATGCCTTCCATCGTTTCGTCCTCCATTCGGCGAGTATCGCTCGCCCGTTTAGCTGTAAGGGTTATACCGCCTTTCGCGGCTCCCCTTGTGGCGTTCAATTAACATTTGCCGATCTTTTAACAGAGAGCAAATAAAAGGCCCGGCACCGGCCGGGCTAATCGAGAGACGTCGGATCGCCATCACGCTTGCGCCGTCGCTTGCGCTGGCGGGAATTGATGAGGGCCTGGAAGGGGTTGTCCGGCGCCTCGGGAGAGAGCTGAAGCCGGTCGTCGCCCAGAGGCGTCTTGGCGCCGGCCGCAGCGGCCCCATGCGCCGCACCGGACGAGGCCGTATCGCCGCGTCCGGAGGCAAAGCGGGGGTCCTGACGGGGATCCCCAATCGGGGTGCGCTGGTCGGCCTGAGCCGGCCGGTCGTTGAAGATCCCGTCGATGCCCATCGGCTAGCCGAGCTGATCCTTGAGCTGCTTGAAGCTCTGGTCGTTGAAGCCGCGGACCTCGAGCTGGTCGCGCAGGTAGGTCGCAAGACCTGCCGCCTGCACCGGGGAGAGCTTGAGGCCGGGGAACTCGCCGCGGCTGACGGTGTTGATCAGGTCGTTGAGATCCTTGGCGTTGCGGACCATATCGCCAGCCGAGGCGCCGCCGGTGGACTCCACGTTCGCGGCGAGCGTCAGACGGGACAGGCCCCCGTGATTGCCGATCAGGTTGACGTCGCCCTGGACCTTGGGGGCCTTGGCGGGCTCGCTAGCGGGGGTGGCTTCGGCCGGGGCGGGGTTGGCCGAGAGGATCCGCTTGAAGATCTCCCCCAGACCGCCGTTGCCGTTAATCTTGCCGCTCATCGCTTGTCATCTCCCTTGTTAAATCTGTCGTTGGGGGTGTTCCGACCCCCGCCGGGGCGTCTCTCGCGCCGCCGTATCTTCTCTCTCGTTATCGTCGACCCCCATTTTAATCTTGCTAGTTTAAGTCGTGTTTAAACGAGAAATTTACACATTTTTAAAAGATCCAGGCAGGACGCGGGTTTCGGCTTGGCATTTCCCTAATCCATTCTTAATATAGGGATAACCTACCACGTTCCGGCCCGGGCGTCGGTGACGATCGCCCGGACGGCATGGGTGGAGAGGCGGACCGCGAAGAGGCCCGGTGTCTCGAGCCGCTTCTTGAGGCCGGGGTGGTAGTTGCTCTCGAAGAGAATCTCGTCGCCCGTCTCCGACCAGACGGGCCGGCGGCACCAGCCGCCCGCGGGCACGTCGGTGAGGGGCTCGCTGAGGCCCGTCCCCACGCCCGCGACGTAGAGGTCCCAGTTGCCCGCCGCGTTGGAGGCAAAGGCGAGCTGAGAGCCCGACGGGGAGAAGGCCGGCTCGACGCAGCTGCCGCGCCCGGCGAACGGGTGCGGGCGCTCCCCGCGCGGACCGGCCATCCAGATCTGCCAGGGCTTCGGCGCGGTGCGGCGGGCCCACACCAGCTGGTGGCCGTCTGCTGACCAGGCGGGATTGGCCTCGGCCGCGCCCGACACCAGCTCTTGCTGCACGCCGGAGTTGAAGTCCAGCGAGCGGAGGGCCGTCACCATGCCGCGGCTGGGCGAGTAGTAGGTGCTGGCGTAGACGAACATGTTCCCGAGCGGATGCCAGCGCAGCTCGGCGGCCGAATCCGGCAGCTCGGCGATGTACCGGGCGGGCCGTCCGTCCGGGTAACGGCTCCAGACCTGGGTGCGGCCCGGGATGCGCTGGATGAAGGCGAACTGGCTCTTGCCGGCAAGCCAGGTCGGCGAGACCTGGGTGCCATCCAGTTCGGGTGTGAGGCACCGTTCGTCGCTACCGAGCGAGTCGACCGACCAGATCCGCCCGCTCCGCTCGAAGAGGACCCATGACACGGGAATCGTCTCGCCCTCGTCCGGCAAGGGCACGTCGAGGGCGCGCTCCTCGCCCGGCAGGAGGCGAAAGCGTCGGGTGGCGATCGCATGCCCCGGGGCCCAGAACTGCAGGCTCGCGCTCGCGCCGAGGTCCCCCACCTTGAAGCGCCCGAAGGCGTCGGCCGCGATCGTCCGATCGGTGCCCACGACGCGCACGAGCGCCCCCTTGACGGGCGTGCCCTCCGGGTACTCCTGGATGGTGCCCGAGAGGGCGCTCGGCTCGGTTCGGTCGAAGGCCGCGCAGCCCGTCAGCAGGAGCGCGAGGATCCCCAGGCGCTTCATGGCTCCTCCTCGGGTGGGGGCGGGGCGACCTCGGGCGGTTTGCCGACGGGCAAGAGCCGGGTCGGCAGGCCCGGGATCTTGGGCGTCCAGACGCGCGCCCACTTGTTCAGCTTGGTGTCGTAGAGGGCCAGGCGCCGGCGCGGGCCCGACAGCATGGCGAGCTCCCCGTTGTCGAGCCAGGCCATGGACGTGATGGGCCAGGGCACCGGGATCTCCTGCACCACCGCGCGGGTGCCGGCGTCCACCACGAAGACGATGGCGGTGCCATCGGGTTTGCTGGCCGAGACGTACAGTTTTCCGGCGACCGCATCCGTGAGCATCTCGAGGGGGCGCTGGCTCAGGCGGATGTAGACCGGAGCCGAGATGCCCCCCCTGGGTCGGGGATCCTCGTAGGTGAGCTGCCCGTCCTTGAGGGTGAAGATGCCCTGGGGTAGCACGCTCTGATCCCCGGCGCTGTAGACCAGGGGCAAGAAGTCGAAGGTGTAGAGTCCGAGCTTGGCAAGGAGCGTCTTGGGATCCAGGATGGCAACAGCCGTCTGACCCGAGGCCAAATAGACGCGCGTCCCCGAGCGGACAAAGCGCAGGCCGCGCCGCATCAGCTCGGGCGAGCGGTAGCTCGCGAGCACCTGGTAGCGCGACGGCGAGAAGGGCTCGATGTCGACGATCGCAAGCTCCCCGATGTCGGGCGCATGGAGCAGGAGCACCTGGCGATCGCGCAGCGTGACCGCGGCCTCGACCTTACCGGTGACGGGGATGAGCCCCCAGTCGTCGGCCTGGTTGGGGTCGATGACGGCCACCCCGTTCGGGTAGCCGACGAGGATGTCGTAGCCGCTCGCCCGGACGGTCTTGGAGAGCCCCCAGGCGGGCAGGGCCATGCTCGCCGCCAGGAGCCCCGTGAGCACCAGCCGCTTCATGGGCGCCCCGCTTCCGCGGCCGGCAGGCGCAGCTCGCCTTCTCGCTCCCAGCGGTTGTGGACCCAGAGCCAGTGGTCGGGATGCGCGCGGATCTGGCGCTCCAGGACGGTGCAGTAGGCCTGGGCATCCGCCGCTGTGCCCGTCACCGCAAGCTCCGGATCGAACTCGAGCCGATGGCCCTGGTCGGTGCGGACCATGAAGCCGGGGATCAGGGCCGCCCCGGTCTTCTTGGCGAGGTAGAAGGCCCCCATCGGAACCGAGACCGGATGCCCGAAGAGCTGAACGATGGCCTCCTGCGCTTCGCCATGCTGATCGGAGAGGAGCGCCACGATCTCGTTGCGCTGCAGGGCCCGGATAGCGGGCCGGAGGGAGGCGGGGCCCGTGTTGGAGTGGGTCGACACGCCGACCAGGTCCCGGTACTCGATGAAGAGCTGCTCGAAGGCACCCTTGGACGGGGGCTGGACCAGCACCGTGACCGGAGCACGGGTGGCGAGGGCGGCGCCGAGCAGTTCGTAGTTGCCGAAGTGGGCCGAGACGACGATGACGCCCTTGCCGCGCGCGAGGGCCGCCGCGAGGTGCTCACCACCCTGCCATGCGACCAGCTCCGAGAGCTCCGGGCGGGTCATGGCCGGGAAGCGCAAAAGCTCCGCGATGCACTTGAGCAGTTGGCGCAGGTGGGCATGACCCATGGCGTTGGCCTCGGCGGCCGAGAGGCCGGGATAGGCGGCCATGAAGTTGCCCGCGACGAAGTCCCGGTACGGCGTGAGGCGGTAGAGCCGCCAGACCGCATCGGCGACGCCGGCCCCGATCGCCATGGCGCGATCGCGCCCGAGCCGGCCGGCGAGGGCGGAGAGGTTCTGGAACATGGCATATAGGATGCGGTTTGCGAGGTTCACGGACGTCCTCCGCGCAGATTTTACCCCGCGATCGGGGGTTTGACAATTTGGACGGGCCGTTGGTATCGTGGTGCTGCCGATCTATATTATTAAGCCCGCAATCGGTCTGGGAGACGCATGCACCCTAAGGCGCTCGCCCATTACCAAGAAGGCCATGTCTACAGGGAGCAAGGGGATCTCGGGGCGGCCCGTGACGCCTTCCTGCAAGCCCTGGAGCATGACGCGCGCTACGCCGAGGCGCGCCTCGCCCTCGCCGAAGTCCTCGCCCAACTGGGCGACGTGGCGGGGGCCCTGACCCATGCGCGCACGCTCATGGACGACCAGCCGAATCTCCTGTCCGGGGCCTACCTGCTGGGCGTCCTGCTCGCCAAGGAGGGCCGCCTCGGCGAGGCGGTCGGCAGCTTCCAGCGGGCCCTCTTCCTCGACGCAAGCTTCCAGCCCGCCCTCCGGGCCCTGATCGAGATCTACCGGCAACAGGGAGACCTGCAGGGCGAGATCTCCATGCTCGAGCGCCTCTTGCCGCTCGCACCGAAGGACGCCGAGGTCCGCTTCACCCTGGCCGAGCGCATGGTGCGCGCCGGGCGCACCGCCGACGCGGGGGCCCCGTTGCGCGACGCGTTGGCCCTCGAGCCCAATGCCATCCACGGCTACCTGCTGTTGGCAGACATCGAGGGCCGCCTGGGCCGG
>DATNQJ010000154.1:0-6422 GCA_036704085.1 Stenomitos sp. | reverse complement strand
CGGAAGGCCGGGAAGAGGACGGTGTCCTCCCGGGCGGAATGGGGCTCGTACATCCGGATGAAGCGCCGCAGCTCGGTGACTAGCGCCGTGCGATCCTCGGACCGGCTCATGCCCGCGGCGGTCGCGAGGTCCAGGACGCGGGCGGTCACGCGGCGGCCGGCCTCGTGCTGCTCCTTGAGCACGCGGACCAGGTCCACCAGCTTGCCGGCTTCCTGGAAGCGGGGGAAGAGGTAGTCCTCCTCGTTCTTTTCGTGGTAGTCCTCGATGAAGCGGCGAATGAGGGTGGCCGAGCGGCTCACGATGGCCGGATCGAGCGGCTCGCTGGCCTCCATGCGCCGGATGGCCTCTCCGTAGACGAGCAGGAGGCGCCGCAGGACGCCGTGCTCGCGCATGAGGTCCTCGACCGGCAGGACCTCCTCGACGTCCGCCTTGACGGTCTCCGCGCGCGTTCGGGCCTGGGCGATCGCGGGCATGGAGGTGCAAGCCGTGAGGGCGAGCCCGCCTGCAAGGGTGGTAGCCACCTGCAGGAAGCTCCGTCGGGTGAGGCCGGATGTCGGTGCCATGGGGTCCCTCCTGCCATGCAAAAGCCTCGATTGTCCGTCATGAGGAGCGATCGGGGGTTTTCCGGGGACACCGGCATCCTAGTCAGGGGGGGTGGGACGGGCAAGGCGGTGGGATCCGAAGCTCTGTGTGCAGGATGTCCCTTGCCCTTAAATGGCGACAGCCCGGAACGGTTCCACCGTTCCGGGCTGTCTATCGGATGCTAGACCGAGCTCGGCGCCCCGGCCCCCTCCAGCGCCTTTGCCTTGCGCGCAGGCTTGCGGCTCAGGCGGTGCTGCAGCTTGTCCAGGTACACGTACATCACCGGGGTGATGAACAGCGTCAGGAGCTGCGACACCAACAGGCCGCCGAAGACCGCGAGGCCCAGGGGCTGACGCGCCTCGGCACCGGCGCCGAGGCCGAGCGCGATCGGCAGGGCCCCCGCCAGGGCCGCGAAGGTCGTCATCATGATGGGGCGGAACCGGACCCGGCAGGCCTCGTAGATGGCCTCCTGCGGCGACAGCCCCTGGCTCTTCTGGGCCTCCAGCGCGAAGTCGATCAGCATGATCGCGTTCTTCTTCACGATGCCGATGAGCATGATGAGGCCCACGAACCCGTAGATATCCAGGTCCTTCTGGAATACCATCAGGGTCAAGAGCGCCCCCATGCCCGCCGAAGGCAGGCCCGAGAGCACCGTCAGCGGATGGATGAAACTCTCGTACAGGATGCCGAGCACGATGTAGATGACGACGATCGCCAGGAGCAGGAGCCAGCCCATGTTCGACATGGACGACTGGAACACCTGGGCCGAGCCCTGGAACGACGAGGTGATGCCCTCCGGCAGGGCGGTCTGCGACACGGCCTGCACCTTCTCCGTCGCCTGGCTCAAGGAGACGCCGGGCTTGAGGTTGAAGGAAATGGTCGTGGACGGCATCTGGCCGAGGTGCGTGATCGCCACCGGCCCCACCCCGGGTGTGAGCTTGGCGACCGCGCCCAGGGGAACGAGCTTGCCCGTGCCGGAGCGCACGTACAGGGAGGCCAAGGCACTCGGATCGGTCTGGTACTCCGGCAGGACCTCGAGGATGACGTTGTACTGATTGGTCGGCGCGTAGATCTGCGAGATCTGGCGGTTGCCGTAGGCGTTCGCCAGGGCCTGCTCGATCTGCGAGGTCGTGACGCCCAAGGCCGAGGCCTGGTCACGGTCGATCTCGACGGTCACCTGCGGGTTGCGGACCTCGAGATCGCTCGTGACGTCCGTCAGCTCGGGGATGTCGCGCATCTTCTCCTCGAGCACCTGGGTGCCCCGGTACAGCTCGTCCAGATTGGTCCCCGACAGCGTCAGCTGATACAGGCTCTTGGTCTGCTGGCCGCCAATGCGGATCGAGGGCGGGTTCACGAGGAACACGCGGATGCCCGGGATCTTGGAGAGCTTGGGCCGCAGCTCGGTGATCACCTCTTCCGAGCTGAGCTTGCGCTCGGCTCGGGGCTTGAGGCGGATGAAGAGGCGGCCCCGGTTGGCCGAGGCGTTGGGACCGCCCGCGCCCACGCTCGACATGACGCCCGCGACGTTCGGGTCCTTCATGACGATCTGGGCGAGGTGCTGCTGGTGGACCTTCATGTCGTCGAAGGAGATGCCCTGCGGTCCCTCGGTGGTCCCCATCAGCCGGTTGATGTCCTCGGTCGGGATGAAGCCCTTGGGCACGGCCGTGAACAGGTAACCCGTGAACACGAGCAGCACGAGCGAGGCCGCCAGCGTCACCCGGCGGTGCTTGAGCACCTGGCGTAGGCCCTTGTCGTAGAGGGCGAGCGCGCCCTCGAAGACCGCCTCCAGGGCCCGGTAGAACCGTCCATGACGCTCGGTCGCGGGGTTGCGCAGGAAGCGGCTGCCCAGCATCGGCGTGAGGCTCAACGAGACGAAGCCCGATACCAGGATGGCCGCGCTGATGGTGACGGCGAACTCGTTGAAGAGCCGGCCCACGATGCCGCCCATGAACAGGACGGGGATGAAGACGGCCACCAGGGAGATGGTCATGGCCAGAATCGTGAAGCCGATCTCGCGCGCCCCGTTGAGGGCGGCCTCCATGCGGCCCTCGCCGTGCTCCATGCGCCGCACGATGTTCTCGAGCATGACGATGGCGTCGTCGACGACGAAGCCCGTGGCGAGCGTCAGGGCCATCAGCGACAGGTTGTCGAGGTTGAAGCCCATCAGGTGCATGATGGCGAACGAGGCGATGATCGAGGTGGGCAAGGCCAGGCTCGGGATCAAGGTGGCCGAGAGGTTCCTCAGGAACAGGAAGATGACCAGGATGACGAGGCCCGTGGTCAAGACCAGCGTGAACTGGACGTCGTGGACCGAGGCCCGGATCGTCTCGGAGCGGTTGAAGACCGTCTCGAGGTTGACCGAGGCGGGCAGCTGGGCACGGATGGTCGGCAAGAGCTGCTGGATGCCGTCGACCACCGCCACGGTGTTGGCGCCCGGCTGGCGCTGGACGGCGAGCACCACGCCGCGGGTGTTGTTATACCAGCTCGCCTGGCGCACGTTCTCGACGCTGTCGATGACGTGCCCCAGCTCCTGGAGCCGCACGGGCGAGCCGTTGCGGTAGGCGACGATGAGCTGGCGATAGGCGTCGGCGTTGGTGAGCTGGCCGTTGGTCTGGATCGTGAGCGAGCGGTTGGCGCCGTTGAGGGTACCCGTCGGCCCGTTGGAGTTGCCCTGCTGGATGGCGCCGGCGACCTCATCGATGCCGATCCCGCGCGAGGCGAGGGCATTGGGGTCCAGCTGCGCCCGCACGGCGTACTTCTGGGAGCCGTAGACCTGGATCTGGGCCACGCCCGAGATGGTCGAGAGGCGCTGGGCCACCAGGGTCTGGGCGTACTCGTCCACCTGCGACAGGGGCAGGGTCGGCGAGTTCAACGAGAGATAGAGGATGGGCTGCTCGGCCGGGTTGACCTTTCGGAAGCTGGGCGGGTTGGGCATGCCCGAGGGCAGGCGGACGGCGGCGAGCGCGGTCTGAACGTCCTGGGCCGCCGCGTCGATGTCACGCTCCAGCTTGAACTGGAGGGTGATCTGGGTGGTGTTCTGGTTGCTCGACGAGGTGATCGAGTCGATGCCCGGGATGGTCGTGAACTGCCGCTCCAGCGGGGTGGCGACCGCCGAGGCCATGGTCTCCGGGTTGGCGCCCGGCAGGGTCGCGCTGACCTGGATGGTCGGGAAGTCGACGTTGGGCAGGTCGCTGACGGGCAAGGCCTTGTAGCTGACGACGCCGAAGAGGAGGAGCGCCGCCATCACGAGGGTCGTCATGATGGGGCGACGGATGAAGATGCTCGAAAGGTTCATCGGCCCTCCTGATGGCGCCGGCGGCCACCCTCGCCCGGGGCCTTGTCGGCGCCCGGCGTGTAGACCTTGATCTTGGCGCCCGGCCGCAGCTGGAGCTGGCCGTCGGTCACGATGGTCTCGCCCGGCTTGAGGCCCTGTTCGATGACCGTGTCGCCGTCGTTGCTCTGGCCCTGGACCACCGGACGGGCGTCAACGGTGTCGTCGGCCTTGGCCACATAGACGAACTGGCCCTGCTGGCTGGTCTGGACCGCGCGCGACGGCACCACCACGGCGTTGGGCAGGGTGGTCAGGGTCACGGCCACCTTCACGAACTGACCGGGCCAGAGTCGCTTGGCCTCGTTGGGGAAGGTCGCGCGCAGCTTGATGGTCCCGGTGGTGGGATCGATGGCGTTCTCGATGAACGTGAGGGTGCCCGTCTCGGTGAGCCGATCGCTGCCGGGCAGGGCGGCCTGGACCTTCACCTTGCCCTGGGCCTGGTACTGGGTCACCTGCGGCAGATCCTTCTGGGGCAAGGAGAAGGTCACGTACACGGGGCTCACCTGGTTGATGACGACCAGGGGCGTGGTGTCGTTGGCCTTCACGAGGTTGCCCTCCGTCACCTGGAGCGTCCCGGTGCGACCCGAGATGGGCGCGGTGATGGTGGCGTAGCTGAGCTGCACCCGGGCGTTGTCGACGTTGGCGCGGTCCGACTGGACGGTGGCCTGGATGGCCGCGAGGTTGGTCTTGAGCTGGTCGTACTGCTCCTGCGAGACGCCGCCCTCCTTGAAGAGGGCGCTGTAGCGCTTGAACTGCTCGCTGGCGTTGCGCTCCTGGGCGCGATCGCGCTCCAGCGCCGCCTCGGCCTGGGCGACCGCCGCCTGTTGCGGCCGGGCGTCGAGGGTGAAGAGGGGATCGCCCTTCCGGACGTCCTGGCCCTGCTGGAAGTGGACGCGCTGCAGCTGCCCGCCCATGAGGGCGCGCACGGCCACCGACGAGTAGGCCTCGACGTTGCCGATGGCCTTGACCTGAAGGGGCACGTCCTTCTGCTGGACGGTGGCGACCGTCACCAGGGCCTCGCGGCTGCGGCCTCCCTTGCCCTCCTTGGCGTCCGGCGCCTTCGCATGGCACGCGGAGAGCATGCCGGCGGCGATCGCCCCGGTCAAAGCGAGGCTCAGCCAGCGGGGCTGGCGCTCGGTGGTCTCAACGATCATCATGGCTCCTCAAGTACTGCTGCCACCCGTCGACCAGCATCTCGACGCTGTGCCGCAATTGTTCGCGGGTGGCGGGGTCCATCCCCTGGTAGACTTCCTGCGTCATCTGACGCCGGGCGCGGTTGACCGCTTCGAAGGCCTCGGCCCCCTGGGCGGAGGCATGGATGCACACGGACCGGCGATCCGCCGGATCCGAGCAGCGCTCGACCCATCCCTGGCGCACGAGGCGATCCATGAGGGTCGTGCAGGCCCCGGGCGTGAGGCCGAGATAGGCCGCGAGCCGGGACATCTTGGGTTCGCCCAGGGCCTTGATGGCGGCCAGGGCGGAATACTGGGTCGGCGTCAGCCCATGGGCCGAGCACGCACGGTAAAGCGCCGTCTGCGTCAGGAACGAGAGGCGCTCGGTCAGATCTTCGAAGTGCGGGAAGGCCGGGACATGCGGCTGCAAGCGAGTATTCTCCTGGGTCGGGCCCTTGGCAGATTTTACTTTACCCTATAAATTGTTTCTACAGCAAACAGTTGGGAATAGGAAGAGTCATGAAGCAATTTGTCGTCTTGAGTCTCGCCGCCACGCTCTGGGTGGCCGCTCTGCCGGCGGCCCAGGCCGCGCCGGCCCCCCTGACGCTCGCCGAGACGCTCCAGCTCGCCCGGGAAAAGGGCCTGGCGAGTCAGGCCAGCGCCCAGCGCGTGGCCTCGGCTCAGGCGCTGCAAGAGGCCGCGGGCGCGCCCCTCATGCCCAGTGTGGGGCTGCAGGTGGCCCCCGGTCTTTCCTCGGGCCGCACGCCGTCGGGCGGGGGGCAGGCGACCCCTGCGGGCGTTGCGATGGACACGACGCTCAGCGCCAACCAACTCGTCTACGACTGGGGCGCCGCGGGCGGCAACCGTGCCATCGCCGAGAACCAGACCCGCATCGCGCAGCTGACCCTCGATCAGACGCAGCAGGACACCATGGCCACCGCGGCGGTCGGTTACTTCCAGGTGCTGCGCAGCGAGGCCCTCGCCAAGGTCCAGGAGAACGCGGTCCAGCAGGCTCAGACCCACCTGCGCCTCGCCCAATTGCGGCTCAAGGCGGGCACCGGCACCCGGGCCGAGAGCCTGCAGCTACAGGCCCAGCTCGCCAACGCCCAGACGGCCTTGAGCCAGGCCCGTAACGCGGTGGCGATCGCGCGCCTGTCGCTCGGCAACACCCTCAACACCCCCATCGGCAGCCGGCCGCTGGTGGCCTCCGTCTCGGTGCCCGCCCACGCGGTCGCGGAGCCGGACGTCGCCCAGCGCCTCGCGACCCGTCCCGAGGTGCAGGCCCAGACCCTGCGCGCCGACAGCGACGAGAAGCGGGCCGCCGTCGAGCGGACCTC
>DATNQJ010000153.1:0-5504 GCA_036704085.1 Stenomitos sp. | reverse complement strand
AGCTATCAGGCGCCCTACAACTACTTCGGCACCGAGAAGGACGGCCAGTATCTGTACGCCTACGGCGACCTCTACCCGGAAGACCTCCAGCGGGTCGTCGGATCCATGGCTCCGCCCCCCAGCAAGTAGGTTCCTATGCGTCTCGGCTCGATTGGTGCATCGCTACTCGTCCACTCCCTGGTGCTGGGGGTCCTCCTGATCCCCGGCACGAGTGCGGCCAGGCGGGTCATGCCGCTGCCGGTGGCCACGCCCAACGTGACCATGGCGCTGATCGATCTCGCCAAGCTCCAGACCAAGCTCCACGTCCCCGACCGGGGGACCATCCAGTACCCCAAGAAGAAGAAGCACCCCGAGCCTCCCAAGGTCGCCAAGCGTCCGGAGCCCCCGAAGCCCACCAAGCCGGTGAAGGTGGCCGCCAAGCCCATGCCGAAGCCGACGCCGCACCCCAGCGTGGATCCCGACCACAAGCTGTTCGACGAGCTGCGCAAGAATCCCCAGTTCGCAGGGATGACCGACGAGCAGATCCGCAACATGCCCCTGCCGGCCGGCATGAAGGACTGGAAGCAGGTCCTCGCCATGACGGGCAAGCTGGACAACCTCGACTGGACGCAGCCGCCGCCGGACACCGGCAAGAAGGAGGCCAGCGCGTCGCTGGGCGGAGGTTTCTTCGGCTGGGCGCCTCCCTCTATCGGCCAGACGGCCGAGTACGTGGGGGGCCCCAAGCGGGAGCTGGTGGACGGCAAGTGGCACTTCGCCTTCCAGTACTCGGGCACCATCATGGTCGCCGAATGGCCGGATAACGGCTTCGTTGCCAAGGTCGCCTACTACCCGTACGGCAGCAAGCCGGAACAGGGCAAGACCTTCGAGATCCCGGTGGTGGCGACCGACGAGGACATGTCGGCCCACATGATCGCGCAGTACACGCTCATCTCCATGGGCATGCCCCCCGAGCCCGTGCCCACGTCGGCCGCGTCGCGCTAACCATGGAGCTCGCCCCCGAGGCCACCTTGGCCCGCCGTCTGCGCGATCTGCGCCAGGCGGCGGGCCTCACGCAACTCGAGCTCGCCACGCGCGCGGGCATCAGCCGCGCCTACCTCGCCGCCCTGGAGCGGGGCTGGTCGAGCGCCACCAAGGCGCCCCCCAATCCGACCCGACAGGTGCTGAGTACGCTCGCCCATGCCCTGGGCATCACCGTCGCCGACCTGCGCGGGCAGCAGCCCACGCTGCCCTTGCCCTTCCAGATGCCTGCGCCCCAGCCCGGCCTCGAGCTCTTGGGCTCGGCTCCCGGCGCCAAGTCTAGCAATGCTGAGCCCTGGGAATGGCCCGCGGCCGACGGGGTGGTCCAGGTCAATCCGGGCGTCGATGAGGCCCTCGGCCTCATGCCAGGCGATTGGGTCCTCATCCGGCACCTGGAGTCCGGGGAGGTCGCCGAGGGGCTGTGTCTGCTCGAGGCGGCCGGGACCTGGTCCTGGGGACGGATCGCCCTCATCGCCCAGCAGCCCTACGTGAGCGCGCCCGACGGCAGCTTTCGCCCGATGCCCAAAGGAATGAGGGCGATCGCGCGCGCGATCGCCCTCACACGTCCTCTATAAGGCCTTGCCAGTCGGGGCGCTACTGAAACAGCCAGCGAATGCGGCCGTTGTTGGTATCGCCCACATACAAGCGGTTTTGACCGTCGATGGCCAGTCCCATCGGCAACTGGAACGAGGCGCTGGTGGCGACACCGTCATCGCCGACCTGCAAGGAGTTGGTAATCGTCTGCGTGCCACCAGCAACACGGGTGACCGACCCGTCGGTATGTGCCACGCGATACACGCTGTTGCTCAGGTTCTCGACGAAGTACAGATCGCCTCTGCGGTCAAACGCCATTTGCCGTGGCGTGGGCGTTACCGACATGGCGTACTGGTCCCTGACGGCCACGCTGTCCATGATGGTATAGAGCCGCCCGGCCTCCATCGGGAGACCGAAATACGTCCCCGACGCCCGACACAGCATGCGGATGCGGAAGCCCCTCCACTCGCTGATGACGAGGTTTCCAAGCGCATCCATCGCCAGGCCCCAAGGGCCGGTCAGGGAAGCATCCGCTTGAAGCGTCCCATCTCCGATGCTACCGGTGGCGTTGCCAACAAAGAGGGAGGCGCTACCATCAGGAGCCAAACGCCAGATCTCGTTCTTGGCCTGCTCCGTATACAGGAGGGCCCCATCCTGATCCTGGAGCATGCCGACCGCTGCGAAACTTCCCAGGCCCTTGCGGAGGGTGTAGATATGCCCCGCCTCGCGCTGTGAGCCGAACCGTGCCCCAGTGGTAGCGGGAATCAGGCGGATACGCACACCCGGACTGGTCAGCAAGGTGTCCGCCACGAAAAGATCGCCGTTCTTGGCCGCAAGGACCCCATGTGGGATGCGAGCAGTGGCCTGACTAGCCAGGCCCCCTTCTTCCGACGTGTCTGAGGCCACCGTTGCCGCGGTGCCTTGCGACTCGGTGGCCGTGTCCGTGACCTGGCCTACCACGACGCGCTCGACACCATCCGGTCCGACGGCCCTCACACCGTTGTCGCTGAAATCCGGAAAGTAGACCGTCCCATCCGGACCGACCGAGACGCCGTAGATCCGGGCGAAGCCGCGCGAGGCGGTCGTTCCGCCACTGATGGAATAGGCGCTAATGGGGCCGAAAAAGGTCTTGATGATGGGCTCGAGCACGACCGGCACGGAGACCACCTGGTTACGACGCACCGCAAAGTCTTGACTGCGCCCGGCAGCGATCCGCGTGACCGTTGGGGCATCCAGGTCCACCTGAACGTAGTGACTCGACCCGACCGGCAGATCAAACTCAACGCTGCTCTGCACTTGTCCGGAGGCCTGGGAGACCGAGGCCGACGCCTGGAGGCTACCACTCGCGTCGAAGACTTCGATTCTCGCCATCGACGCATCAAACGGTATGAGTTGCACCTGCCGGTTACGAGCCGGCCAATGGATCGAGACGGAGACGCGACCGATTCCCTCAGCGATGGGAGCCATCGCGGGGACTGCCGGAACCGGCGTTGCCGTTCTAACCGGCGCCATACAGGCCGACAGCAAGAGGCCCCCGACCGTCAAACTCAGAAATCGTTTCATGGCGGCCTCCTACTCTACGACCACGGCCGCGCGGCCACCCTGATCTCGAACTTCGATCGCGGCGGTCGCCACCCGGCCGTTCGCCGACAGGCGCACTTCCGTCGTTCCGATCGATAGGGCTGAAACGAGCCCCTCTCGGCTCACAGTCGCAATGCCTGTCTCAAGCGTCGACCACCGGGCATCGGAAGCGGCGCCAAGCCCCACGACGGTCAGTGAACCCGTCGACTCAAAGGGACAGGGACAAGGCTCCTCGGAGGGGACGTTCAGGACCAGCCGAGCCGGGTTCAGCACCAGTTGCCCCTGTTCCGCCTGAGGGCTTGGGGTCGAGTTGCTAGGTGGGGCTCCGGGACCTTGAATCCAGCGCAAGGCATCGCAGCCTGCGAGGGCTGCTACGAGCACAGCCCCAATACCTAATAACATTCTTGAATTGAAGACCGCCATATCGCTGTAATGCCCTTGCTGCCTAACGCTTACCTGCTTGAATAGCATACCTTCAGGATAGCTACGCGCATAGACCCCAACGAAGCTTCACAAATTCTCACCGTTCTTTGCTTTTGGCTCACGTATAAGCCTTGTTTTTGGTGGAACATCGAAAAAGTAATGCCAAGTAGCGAGGAGGTTCCCATGATCAGTATCGACAAGGCGAGTTGCATTGGCCTGGGCTACTGCTGGAGCAATTGCCCGACCGTTTTTGCCCAGGACACGGACGGCACGGCAAAGGTCAAGGCGGGACAGGAGAATTCCACCGCGCCCTGCGTCCGGGAATCGCAAGCTAACTGTTGCCAAGGCGCCATCCAGATTTCCTGAGCGCCGACTACTCCCTGGGTTCTAGCTGCCTGATCCGGCTATAAACAGGATCGGCCACGAGAATCCGGGGGCCGACCACCAGTAGATCGGCGACGTCTCCGATACTGCTGGCCAAGGCGTTCGTCCCCTCGCCATCAAATCCGAACGATTGCCGGTAGGCCGCCTCCAGCGCCTTTCCGGCAATCGTTTCGATTCGGCCCTGGGCGGTCATACGACGCACCAGACAACCTTCGGCAAACCAGCAGGCACCCTTGGCATCGAACCAGAGGCTGAGAGGCGTCGCTGTCAGGTAAGAGGCTGACGACAAGGGGCCGTCCCCGATGAAAGGTCGCTGGGTAACCACATCCAGCAGGGGATACACCCATCCGGCCTGCATCGACTTCCCGAAGTAAGTTCCGGTCGTGCGGCACCAAAAAATGAGCTGCTTGCGACCGGCAATCATCATGTTGCCCTGAGCATCCAAGGCGCACCCTAGGGGGTAGGAGATGTTGGCGATGGCTTCTGGGGTTGGACCAGACAGGAGAGGGAAGAGGCCTGTGCCCAGCACGTCGACCACCGTGAAATCCGGCCGGATCAAGCGGATCCGGTGATTGTCATAGTCGGCCACATACATCCCTTCCACGGACGGGAAGAGCCGGCTCGGATGATTAAAAGCCGTTTGAGGCCCGGACAGGCCCGACCCCGAATAGCCAGGACTTCCCGTTCCTGCAGCGCGGTAAATGTAGCCGGCGCGATACGCCGGATCGCGGTCATCGAGCGGGATGAAGCGAATCACGTGGTTATTAGAACTTGAGATCCAGAGGCGATTACGAGCATCGACGGCAAGGTTGGCGTAATCGCCGAGGGTCGCGTCGAGGGCAGGGCCCTCGTCACCCGTCGCCTTGGTATCCCCACCGAGACCTGCAAACCTTGAGATAACGCCCTCCGATGAGATCCGACGGATGATCGAGCTGCTCCCATCGCAGACGTACAGGCTACCGGAGGCATCGAGAGCCAGGGTATAGGGTCGATGGAAGGATGCCTGGCGTGCCGAGCCACCATCGCCGGTATTTACGTCGACGCCGTTACCGTATAGGGTGGTGGCCCGATAGCGGCTGACGCCTACCCATGAAGCCGAGGAGACCACTCCACTGCGCACCTCCAGTTCCGTGACCCCTTCCGAGTTAGCCTGAAAGGTCCCCTGGGCACTGATCGTTCCGAGCGACGGATCCCGAAGTGCCCACGAGACAAAAGGGGCGGCCATGACCTCCCCTCGATCATTCAGGGCCTGGAAGCTATAGGTGTAGGTCGAGCCAGGGTAGAGTCCCACGCCGTTGGGCATCAGACTCAGACGACTGATGACCTGAAAATCGAGGGCCTGGCTCGCGACACCGTTCGATCGAATCACGACGCCCCCGGAAGTTGCCCCCACAGGAACCGTGGCCTGGATCTCCGTGTCGCTGATCCGACGGACCGTCACGGCCGTCGTATCCCCGAAGGACACTTGGCAGACCGAATGCTTGGTGTCGCCGAAATTGGTCCCCCTGAGGGTCACGACCGTCCCCGCCCCCCCGCTGGTGGGCGTCAGGCTCGTCAACACCGGC
>DATNQJ010000152.1:0-10597 GCA_036704085.1 Stenomitos sp. | reverse complement strand
GAGGCCCCCGAAAGCAAGACCCTCAACATCGACTTCTATGCCCAGTCCGCCAGCGAGGTGGGCGGGGACTACTTTGACTTCTTGCCGCTCGACGACCACCAGATGGCGCTCGTCATCGGGGACGTCACCGGCCATGGCGTGCCGGCGGCCCTATTGATGGCCATGGTCCGAAGCTGCCTGCACACCCAGGTGCTCTCCAACCACCAGATCTCCGACGTCATGCGCGTGGCCAACAGCACGGTCTACAAGGGCTCCTACGAGCGGCGCCTGATGACGTTCTTCTACTCCATTCTCGACACCGAGAGCGGTCTCCTACGCTTTGCCAACGCCGGGCACCTGCATCCCTACCTCTTCCGCGCCCAGGACCGGCAGGTGCAACATCTCGACGTCTCCTCCTATCCGCTAGGGGTCAAGGCCACCAGCAACTACCCGGAGCAGCAGATTCAGTTGTCGGATGGGGACCTGTTGCTCTTCTATTCCGACGGCATCATCGAGGCCGTGAACCCGCAGGGGGAGGAGTTCGGCTTCGACCGCATGGAAGAGATGATCGCCCAGCTCGGCCACCTGGGGGCCAGCGACATCGTCAAGAGCCTGATCGTCGAGTGGCGACGCTTCACGGAGGAAGGCGAGCGTCCGCCCGAAGACGATGTCACGGTGGTCGCCGTCAAGTTCCATCGCAACGGCGCGGCCGAAAGTCGATGCTAGGAGCGCGCCAGAGCCGTTAGCGGCGATCGGCCGTCACGATCCGGAGGTGCCGCATGCTGCGCGTCGCCTCGCCGACCTCGGGAGCCAACTCGGTTCCGATGGTGCCCAGATCCTCGTCGCGCACGACAGAGAACCCGAAGCGAGCCAGGAGCGATCGCATCGCGGGCGCGGTGAAGCTGGACCGGAGCGGCTCGCCCAGACGCCGGACCCAGCCACTCAAGAGGTTCAAGATCAAGGCCGGTCGGTGGTACGCGATGATCAGCCGGCTACCCACCGCCGAGCGGCGCGCCAGCACCTCGAGGGTGGCGGCGATCTGGTCCCGGGTCAGGTACATGACCACGCCCTCCCAGATCCAGGTGGTTGGGCGATCGGCGTCGTGCCCGGCGGCTCGTAGCGCCTCTTCGAGCTTGTCCCGGGTGAAGTCGACCGGGACGAAGCGAACCTCCCGGGCCACCGGCGTCAGCTTGTCGGCGCGGGCCCGCTTGGCCCGCTGCGTGTCCGGATGGTCCACCTCGAAGACCACCGTGTCCCGAAGCTCGCCCATGCGCCACGCCCGTCCATCGAGTCCGGCCCCCAGGATGACCAGCTGAGGATGCCCGGCCTGGCGGACCGCCTCATCGATCTCGACCGTGCGCGCCCCCATCATGTGGCCGCGGGCCAGCTGGAGGGCGCGGCCCATGCGCGCCTTGAGGCCGGTTGGTTCGGGGGCCGCAAGGAAGCGCTCCACCTCTTGACGCTTGTCCTCGGGTAACAGGGCCAGGGCCGTTGGATCCGAGAAACGGGGCACCTGGGCGGTCTGATGGGCGACCGCGCGGTCCGCGCAGACCAGTACCGACGTTTGACTTTCTTGGCCGGGTTTCACGGGCGCTTTCCTTATGCGGCGGGGGCGAGTCGTTCGCCTTGGGCCGGGCTCCAGGCCCGCCGTGTCATCCTATCATGCCCGCGGGGAGGGCCCTTCCCGGAACAGACTAGCCATTCTTATCCTCGCGGGGCGGTCCGAACGCGCCGAGGCCCTCCAGGACTTTCGACCAGCCCGTTTCGCGATCGAACGTCGTCCGCTGGTACTGGGCGAACAGCTGGCCATTGGCGGCGTCATCCCCCGTCGTGATGCGGGTCAGAATCGTCAGCCCATGGCTGCCGGCCTGGTTGTCGGCATCTGCCACGGCGACGAGGACCGCGGACGCCAGGGCCTGCTTGACGTCCGTACAGGCCCGCCCCACCCGCGGATCGCCCAGCCTTTCCAGGTTCGTGCACAGCTCGACGAGATCCGTCTGAGCCTGCGAGCGCCCCCAGTTCTTGCTGGCCGCCACGGCGGCCGCGACCTCGGCCTTGCGCTGCGGCAACAGGGCCAAAAGGGCCGCGCTCAGCTCTCGCATGGGGGCGATCGCGCCCTTCAACTTGGTCAGGTCGATGGCCGAAAGGGTCGTGGCCGTGCGCTTATCGGGTTGCTGCAGCGCCATGGCCTTCTTGACGTAGGCCACGGCGAAGTCCTGAGGGGAGGTGGCCTGGGCCGCGAGGTCCAGGTTCCGGTACAGCAAGGAATCCATGCGAGCGTTCGTGAGCATGCCGTCTTCCGAGCCCACCAGGACCTTGGTGCAACCGGAGAGCTGGTAGCCAGCCTCCACGGAAGCCATCAGGCAGGCCTTGGTCGTCAGCACGTCCAGCGGCCCCGCGAGGCCTTGCTCGATGGCGGCCTGCAGCTCGGGCAGGAAGATGCGGCTCTTGGATGAAAAGTCATCGGCGAGGCCCAGGGGACCGTGCCCGTGACTGCGGATGTCGAGCACCTTCAGCCGGGCCGGATAGCGGGAGAACCCCCACTCGATGAAGGACTGCAGGTGGCTACCCGACCCCGAGTCCGGGTCCGGCAGGTCGACGTAGGGCGAGGCGTATTGTCCCGCGCGGACATCCTTCGAGACGAAGAAGCGATAGGCCTTGTCCTTGTTGCGAAAGCCGACGTTCTCGAAGCCCTTCGCCCAGCTGAAACGGTAGTTGAGCGTGTCCGCCTCCACCAGGACGTTCATCGCCTCGGGATCGATGACGCTCTCCATGACGTCCAGGTCGAAGGGCAGGCTGGACTGCAGGTTGTTGTTGACGGCCTGATAGCTCAGGACGGTTGCCCGCTTGGGAGCGAGCCGCTCCGGAAAGGCCCCCTCGCCCCGGGCCGTGACGCGATCCGGCGAGGTCGCCGGGAAAGGGGACGGCACGCCGCACCCGGCCAAGACAGCGGGAAGGATCAGATAGATCAACCGGCGCGACGCATCGCCCATGGGGTCCCCCTTTCACACGACACCTCTTCTATGGGGGGAGGGCCCGGGGGATTCGGTTAATAAAAGACTAAGTAAACGCTAAGTCTTCACCAAGAAATGACCCACGAGGGAGGGTCACCGGCGCATGGCCCCTAAAGGGCCACGAGCCGCCGTGCTGCCACCATCGCGCCATCCGGGCGCAGCTGCTGTGCCACGTGCCGGGAGCGCGGCACGACCGCGGGTTCGAGGGCCTCCCGCAGGGCCGCTGCCACGTTCTCAGGGGTGAGGGGGGCCACGACGGAGGTTCCGATCTCCAGCGCCCGGACGCGGCTGGCCCAGTAGAACTGGTCGCTGAACATCGGGGCCACCACCTGGGGCACCCCGGCCCGAGCCGCGGCGGCGGTGGTGCCCGCTCCGCCGTGGTGGAGGATCGCCGCCACGCGCGGGAAGAGCGCCTGCTGGTTGACTTCGCCGATCGCCAGGCAATCGGAGGCGTCGTCGATCACGCCCAGCTCCGCCCAGCCCTGCGAGACGATCGCTCGGTGACCGGTGGCTCTGACCGCCTCGATGAGGGTGCGGCTCACGCCCTCCGCAACCGGCATGCTGCCGAAGCCAAGGTAGATGGGCGGCTCCCCGGCCTCCAGGAACTCCGCGAGCTCGCGCGGCAAGGGAGCCGCCTCCTCCAGGATCCACGCTCCCGTCTCGAACACGTCCATGCCCGGAGTCGCCGGGACCGGGGCGAGGACGGCGTCCGCAGCGAGCCACGGATGGTCCGTGAGGTTGTGGCGGAGCACGTCGTCGATGGGCGACAGGCCGAGCCGCGAGCGGTTGTGGTTGACGCGCTCGAGCGCCCGGTCGTTCCAGGCCCGGAAATTGGCGGCCCACCGCTGCATGTTGGTCGCAGCGTCCCCGGGCCCCCACGTCTCGCCGGCCGCGGGCGGTGGCGCGTGATCGGGCGACGGGATGGCGACAGGTGCATACAGGGCGGTGACGTAGGGGATGCCGCGGAGTTCGGCGATCGAACGTGCCGCGTACTGGTGCGCGTTGGCCCCGAGGATCACGTCGCACCCCGCCGCCGCGGCGCCGACCTGCTCGAACTGATCGGTGATCAGGTCCGGCATCGACTCGCGCAGGCGTCGCAGCTGTTCCTCCGTGAGCGGAGCGGCTGGCGCGGAGCCCTTGCGAGCTCCCGGGTGGCGCATCTCCACGCCCACGGCGACCGCCTCGAAGCCGAAGCCCTCCACCCACTCCACGAAGTTGGGCGGGACGCACAGGCGGACGTCGTGGCCCAGCTCCCGCACCTTCAACCCCAGTGCGACGATGGGCTGTACGTCCCCGCGGGTCCCGACCGACGATAGCAGTACGCGCATGAGTCCCCCTTTCCAGCGATCCGGCGATCGTCACCATCGTACAACCTCGCGCCGTGCTCGGGGGTCGGGCGGCCCCGTGCGACCTCGCGAGGACGCTCTGATTCTTCGTTCCTTGCCCATCCGGCTATACTGGAAAGGGCAGGCGAAAGGCCGGTCCTCAGCTGAAAGGGGCAGGAGTGACGCGACCGCTGCTTCAAGCTCTCGGACTCGACGGTCCCGCGATCGCGTACGGCGTCCGCATGGCGTTCGCCGCATGGCTGGCCTTCGCGATCGCCGCCTCCCTCCACGTCGAGAACGCCTATTGGGCCGCGATGCCCATCTGGGTCGTCGCCCAATCGTCCCGCGGGCTCCTGCTGGAGCGGGCCTTCTTCCGGATAGCCGGGACCCTCGTCGGCGCCGGCGCCGGCTTCGCGATCCTGCACGTGCCCGCCCCGCTCACCCTCCAGCTTGGCTTGCTGGCGCTCTGGGTGGCCCTCTGCGCCGCCTTCACGCATATCCTCCGGGGCGTCCACTCCTACGGGGCGCTCTTGTCGGGCCTCACGGCGGGCGTGGTCGTGATCCCGTCGCTGCTGGCCCCCGGTCACTCGTTCGACGTCGCCCTCGCGCGCGTCGAATGCACGCTCATCGGAGTGGTCGTCGTCACCCTGGTGACCGGTCTGTTCACCCCGAGCTCGCGCCGGGAGGCCTTTTACCAAGCCGTCCGCAGGTTAGCTGGCGATGCGGTCGCCTTTGCCGCCGACGCGGTCAGCGGATCGTCGCTCGAGCACAGCGACGCGTTGGAGCGGCGCATCTTGGCCGAAGTCAGCGACGTCGATGCCAGGAGCCGGATGGTCTCGGCTGGCTCGGTGGAAGGCTACCGCCGCATCAAGCATGTGGACGGCTTGATCGCCTCGACGCTGGCCGTCATGGCAGCCGGCAGAGCGCTGCGTGCCCGCGCCTGGCGCGGGGAGGACCTGCCCCCCGAGCTGGGGGCGGACCTGAGACGGATCGCCGAGTGGTTTCAGACGCCCACGGAGGCCCTGTGGTCTCCGGGACGCGCGCGGAAGCTCCCGGAGTGGACGCCTGCCCTCGAGCGCCTGTCGAACGCGCTGGAGCAGCTCGTCACCGCCGAAGCGCGGCTCTTCTCGGCGACCGCCGCCGCCGACGCCCGCTCCTTCGGCAAGAAGGCCTTCTACCTGGCCCCGCACCGAGACTGGGGCCTGGCGCGCGATACCGGCCTGCTGTGCGGCGCGGCCACCTTCCTCATGACCAGCCTCGCCCTCGTCTCCACCTGGCCCGCAGGGGAGCTTGCGGCCCTCGGCGTCTGCATCTTCTCGATGGTCCTCGGCTCCATGCAGAAGCCCCAGGAGATCGCGCCGAAGCTCCTCACGGGGGTCCTCTTCGGGGTGGTCGCCGCGACCTGCTTTCGCCTGATCCTGCAGCCGCACCTCACCTCGACGGCCCTCCTGATCGTCGCCCTCGCCCCTTTCTTCCTGCTCGGCGGCCTGGCGAAGGCGGGCAAGTATTCCGCCATCGCGGCCGTCGATGCGAACATGTGCTTCTTGCTCGGCAGCCAGGCGGGCATGCCGGCCCTTCCCCCTGCCGAGGTCCTCAACAACTCGGCCGCCCTGGTGCTGGGAGCGGGGCTGATGTCGCTGGGGTTCATCTACATGCCGCGCCGCTTCGACCGGTATGCCGCCGAAGCGGCTGGCTTCATCCGCGCGGACCTGCGCCGCCTGATCGCGGGAACCGCCCCGGAGACCCCGGGGACGTGGCACAGCCGGACCTCGCGGCAGATCCTGCGCCTCATGCTGCACCTCGGCCGCGCCGGCGAACTCGGCCCATCGGCTCCTCCCGGCCTGCTCGCCGCCCTGAACCTGGGCCATGCCGTTTCGGACCTTCGGGAGGTGGCCGTCCGAGCCGATCTCACCCCGAGCCAGCAACAGCTCATCGACGAAACGTGGTGCCTGCTCCGACGCTTCGAGGAGGATCCCCTGGAGGTGGCCAACGAGCTTGCTCCCCTCGCGGCAAGGATCGGCGAGGACGCCGTGGCTCGGGCCCTCATGGACACGGCCGACGCCTTGCATGGCCTCGCAGACCTCTTGGCGTTCGGATGCGCTCAAGAAGCGGTCGCTTCGAGGTAGCCATGTTGTGCCGCTGGTTCTCCAGTTGCCACACGGCGAAAGCCGGCCCCGGCGCTCGGTCCAACATTTGAAGGAGACTTAATACGCCCTTGATCAATTTCCACAAGTCTTAATCGTTCGCGAGCGAAGGACGGGCATATGTTCCGCGTTGGTAGTTGCACCGCAGGGGGATCTGATGAACGACGACGTGAAGTCCCAAGGCCCGCACGCTCATGACCGCGAGCAGATGACGCCACTCCGCGGCGAAGGCGAGTCCGAGCACAAGCTGGGGGGGCGTGAGGACGGCAAGCCTGATCACCGGGCGCAAGTCGGCCCCGACATGCGCCGGGATGGGACGGCGGCGCAACTCGATGCGCGCGAGGACCAGGACGATCGCGATGTGGAAATCGATCTCGAGCTCTTCCAGGCCGCGGGAATCACGGAGGATCACGCCGTTGTACTGCCTCCCGAGCCGCAGGTTGTAACCGAGTTCCTGGCGGCGGGCATCGATACCACTCCGGTGGTTGCTCCCGCCGATCCGGTGGTCACACCGGCTGATCCGGCCCCCGCCGCTAACCCGGACGCCGAGACCGCCCCGGTGACCGTCAGCCCGATCCCCCCGGTCGCATCGCCGCCGGCAGGGCCGACCGCACCGATGGGCACGGCCCCTGTGGTGAATCAGCCTATCACGCCCACTCCCCTCCCGCCGAACGAGACCGAACCGACGGTGCCGGCGCTCCCTCGCATTTTGGATCCGGTCGATACCAAACCATGGCAGCAGGTGCCCGCAAATCCGCTCCAGCCCAAGCCGACGGTGCCGACGCCCCCTCCCATTTTGGATCCGGTCGATACCAAACCATGGCAGCAGGTGCCCGCAAACCCGATCGAGGGCAAGCCGAAAGTGCCCACGACCCTTCCCGCGCCCATCGTG
The DNA here is from genome assembly GCA_036704085.1 of Stenomitos sp. Classification (GTDB taxonomy): domain Bacteria; phylum Cyanobacteriota; class Sericytochromatia; order S15B-MN24; family UBA4093; genus DATNQJ01. The sequence goes on along the minus strand of DATNQJ010000152.1, from coordinate 3,243 downwards.
CAAAAGCCGGCTCCGGTGCTGAAGCATCCGATCGCCAACCCGGCGCCGGTGGCGAAACCGGCCCCCAAGCCCAAGCCAACGGTGCCGCCAAAGCCCACCGCAGCCCCCAAACCGGCGCCCACGCTCGACCAGAAGTACCATATCACCGCGCTCGCCGACCCCCATGTCACGGCGGCGAACGGCAAGAAGTTCGATAACTCCCAGGTCGGGCAGTTCGTCCTAGCCGAGTCGAAATCCAAGGACCTGATCGTCGAGACCAACAACGCCCACCTGAAGGGGGACAAGGGCGTTTGGCAGACAGCGGCGGCCGTTCAAACCGGCAAGAATGTTATCAAGTACGATGCCCAGAGCAACTCGATCAACCTCAATGGGAAGAACATCCCGTTCAAGCCGGGACAGAATATCAAGCTGCCCGGAGGTGGCTCGATCACGACCAGCAAGGACGTGATCAACGGCAGCCCGGCGAGCCGGCTCCAGGTCCATACCGACAAGGGCGATACGGTGTCCTTCCTCAACTTCCAGCGCAAGAGCGGCAGCCGCTATCTGGACGTGGCGATCGATGTCTCGCCGAAGCGCGCGGTGGGCGAGATCAGCGGCATCGGCGGCGTCGTGGGCAAGAACCAGCTGGCCACTCGGGAAGGAACCGTCACCAAGGACGTCAAGCAGCTGGTGAACAGCTGGAAGGTATCCAAGACTGACAACCTCTTTACCACCAGCGGCGGAGTCTCGGTCCTCCACCAGGCAGCAGGAATTACGCCCCCTGCGTCCAAGCCGGCTCCTGCCGCCAAGACGGTGGCGGTCAAAAAACCGGCCCCGGCGCCGGCTCCAAAACCGGCCCCCGTCTCGAAGCCGGCGCCGGTCAGCAAGCCTGCTCCCATCGTCAAGCCGGCTCCGGTCAAGAGCATGACCCATCCGTTGAAGAAATAGGCGCAGCTCTCCTTCAGCGAGCCGTCCCATCGAACATGAAGGCGGCAAGTTAAGAATGGATTAACCACGGTCCTGGTCTCGGCGGACGTTCCGGGCCAGGACTTGGCAAGTGGCAGGCAGATAAGGTTCCAGAGAGACTTCGGCCTCTCCGGCCCTATCCGCTGAACCGTCGCGACTCTAGAATTCGAATCGCTGGCTCCCAGGCGTTGCGTGTCGGGAGGACTTGCGATGGATGCCACACCCGACCGTGCGTCCGGTCCCGAGACGGACCGCTCGCTCTCCACCCGGATCCCCGCCGCGATCCTGGCCGGCCTCGCGGCCCTCGCGGTGATCGCCCTCTCCTTCCTCGGCTCCCGCGGGTTCAAGGACTTCGATGCGGCCCTCGTCGGCTACTTCGTCGCCCTGGTCTTCGCGGCCGCGGCCCTCGTCTACCGCTACAGCCTGTGGATCACACGCCCCCCGACCTGGCGCTACTTCAAGGCCGGCTGGGCGAACTTCTTCTCCGTGCGCAACTTCCGACGCTACGGCCTTCTCCTACCGCGCGCGATCTGGCACGACCTGATCGCCCAGACCTTCCTCCTCAAGCGCGGGCGATCGCGCTGGCTCACCCACCAGGCCATCTTCTGGGGGGTGCTGGGATCTTTGGCCATCACCGTTCCGCTGACCCTCGGGTGGTTCCACTTCTCCCTGGTGCCTCCCGACCGCTACGAGTTGTGGTTCTTCGGCTTTCCAATGTTCCAGTTCCCCATCGAGGCCGGCACGGGGTTTGCCGTGTTCCATGGCCTCGATTGGACGGCCTTGGTGCTCTTGGTGGGGCTGGGCGGCGCGTGCTGGAAGCGGATCCGCGACGTCGGCTCCCTGACGACCCAGCGGTTCGGGTTCGACCTCATGCCGCTCGCCCTGCTGGCGGCCGTCGCCATCACCGGCTTGCTGCTCACGGCCTCCTCGACGTGGTGGGACGGCCGGTATTACTGGTTCGTCTCCCTCACGCACCAGGTCGTGGTGGTCGGCTGGATCCTCTCCTTGCCCTTCGGCAAGTTCTTCCACATCATCCAGCGGCCCGCGAGCATCGGCGTCACGCTCTACCAGACCGTCAACCAGGATCTCGAAAGGGACACGGGCCGCTGCCGCGGCTGCGACAACCCGTTGCCGTCCCAGCAGTTCATCTCCGATCTCAAGGCCACCCTCGCGGATCTGCACCAGGACTACGACCTCGGCTCGGAGCTCGGCGCCTTGCAGGACTACTGCCCGACCTGCAAGCGCAGGCTGAGGGGCCGGGCCTATTACCAGCTTCTCGGAAAGAGGTTCCTCTGATGAGCGTCAACAAGGACGTCTTCGACCCGGATCGCCGGTTCAACTACGATTTCCAGTCGGTCGGGCAGCCGGAGGTCGGGTGGCGCGAGGCCGCGCACCTACCGGAGGCGCTGGTGCCGACCCATTGCTGCTTCTGCGGGGTGCAGTGCGGCATGTACCTGCGCGTGACGGATGGCCAGGTGACCGGCGTGGAGCCCCGGGATTATCCCCACAATCGGGGCTCGCTGTGCCCGAAGGGGGTCGTGGCCTATCAGCAGGTCAACCACCCGGATCGTCTCACGACGCCCCTGATCCGGCGCGGCGGGAAAGGCGGGAAGCTCGAACCCGCCTCCTGGGAGGAGGCGCTCGGCTACGTCACGAGCCGCTGGCAAGACATCCAGCGCCAGCATGGCAAGGACGCGGTGGGCGTCTATAGCGGCTCGTCGATGACCAACGAGAAGTGCTACCTCATGGGCAAGTTCGCACGGGTAGGACTCGGGACCCGCTACATCGACTACAACGGCCGCCTGTGCATGTCCTCTAGCGGCTATGCCTATGCCAAGGCCTTCGGCATGGATCGAGCCCCCCTGCCGATGACCGACATCCCGCTCGCCAAGTGCATCGTGGTGGTCGGCTCCAACGTCGGCGAGTGCTTCCCCATCCTGATGAGCTGGATCTGGCAGGCCCGCGACAACGGGGCAAGCTTGATCGTGCTGGATCCACGCGAGACGCCGCTGGCGCGCACGGCGGACCTGTGGCTCCCCGTGCGCCCGGGGACCGATGCCGCCGTCCTCAATGCGATGCTGCGCCATGTCATCCTGGCGGGCAAGGTGGACGAGGCGTACGTCCAGTCCCGCACCACCGGCTGGGAGGAGGCCAAGGCGATGGCCATGGCCTTCACCCCGGAGGAGGCCGAGCGCCTCTCGGGCGTCAAGGCGGAGCGGATCCTGGCGGCAGCACGCCTCTATGCCGAAGCCGATCCCTCCCTCATCATGCACGCCCGCGGCATCGAGCACAGCGGGC
>DATNQJ010000151.1:0-7598 GCA_036704085.1 Stenomitos sp. | reverse complement strand
CCAGGGCCCGGAAACCCACGCAGAGCCCCCTTTCTGGCAGAAAGTTTTGATTCGAAGATGAACGCCGACTCCATCTACATGCAAAGGGCCATCGAACTTGCTCAACAGGGGCGCGGCTGGACGAGTCCCAACCCGATGTCCGGCGCGGTCATCGTCAAGGGCGATCAGGTGGTGGGGGAGGGGTTCCATCCTCAGGTCGGCCAATCCCACGCGGAGATCTTCGCCCTGGATGCGGCCGGTGAGGCCGCCGAGGGGGCCACGCTCTACGTCACCATCGAGCCGTGCGGGCTCACGGGCCGCGCGTCCACCTGCGTTCAGCGCATCGTCGCCGCGGGCATCGCCCGGGTGGTGGTCGGCAGCGAGGACGGAAATCCGCTGACCGCCGGGCGTGGCATCCAGGCCCTCAAGCATGCAGGCCTCGAGGTGGAGGTGGGCGTCGAGCGCGAGCGCACCCGGCAGCTCAACGAGGTCTTCTTCAAGTACATCACCACCAAGCGCCCCTTCGTCGCCCTGCGCACGGCCATGAGCCTCGACGGCAAGATCGCGACGGCCGTGGGCGAGAGCCAGTACATCGGGGGGGCCGAGGCGCTGGCGCAGCTTCAGGAACTCCGGGCGACCTACGACGCGGTCATGATCGGCGTCAACACGGTGGTCCAGGACGACCCCGACATCGTCTGCAGCCTGCCGCGCGCCCGCAACCCGCTGCGCATCATCATCGACTCCATGGCGCGCACGCCGGTGACCTGTAAGCTCCTGGCCAAGTCCGGCACGGGCCTCTTGCGTCCCAATACCATCATCGTGGTGACCAAACACGCCCCCGAGGACCGGATCCGCGCCCTGCAGGCCGTGGGCGCCGAGATCCTGGTGGCCCCCGAGACCGGCAGCAGCTTCGACGCCCACGTGGATCTCAACAAGCTCATGCAGATCCTCGGCCGGCGCGAGGTGACCAGCGTCCTCATCGAGGGCGGCGGGAACCTCAATGCGGCGGCCCTCTCGGCCGGCATCGTCGACAAGATCTACTGCACCATCGCGCCGCTCATCATCGGCGGACAGACCTCCCCCACCCCGGTGGAGGGTCTGGGCGTCAGTCTGGTGGAAGAAGCGGTCCCCCTCTACAAGATGCGCAGCACCGCCATCGGCCATGACCTGCTGATCGAGGCCTACCTGCACGACGCCTAGGCCTTTTCGCTCCCAAGTCTCACGCGTGCGGCACCGCCAACTGGCGGTGCCGCACGGCTTTCTCCCGGTGCCCCTCGGAGGGGCTTATTAAGTTTTTGTTAAATGCTTGTTTGAAGGCTTGAGGGACCCGGGGGCGGATGGTAAGGTAAACGCTACGTTAAATGGTAAACCTCAGGTTAAGGTTAGATTATTCGCTAAGGAGTAGACGATGATGCCTGCGCGCCTCCGCCTCGCCCTCGCCGCCTCGATCGCCGCCGTCAGCACCGTGTCGATGCTCGGTTGCGGCACTGTGCCCGGAGCTTCGCTCACCCGCGACGTCGCCCAAGCCGTGCGCGGCGAGGCCGTTGCCCAGCAGATCCTGGTGAAGTTCAAGCCGGGCGCCGAGGCCCTCGACCTCGAGCAGTCGGTGGGTCAGACGGTCCGCACGAACAGCCGCACCGGCATGAAGCTCATCAAGGTGCGCGGCGACGTCGCCTCGGCGCTCGCCAAGCTGCAGGCTTCCGGCAAGGTCGCCTACGCCGAGCCCAACTACGTCATCCGGATGGCCGACTACCACGTCGAGGCCGACGTCAACGATCCGATGGCCAAGGACCAGTACACCCTGGACAAGGTGCAGGCCCGCGCCGCCTGGGACCTCTCGACCGGTTCGCCCAACACCGTGCTCGCCATCGTGGACACCGGCGTGGACTACACCCACCCCGACCTCGCGGGCCGCGTCCTCAAGGGCCATGACTTCGTCAACAACGACGACGATGCGATGGACGATCAGGGCCACGGCACGCACTGCGCCGGTATCGCGGCTGCGTCGGCCAACAACGGCGTCGGCATCGCCGGCATCGCCCCGAACGTGACCATCCTCGCGGTCAAGGTGCTCTCGAGCTCGGGCAGCGGCTCGTACGAGGGTGTCGCCAACGGCATCATCTACGCCGCCGACCAGGGCGCGAAGGTCATCTCGATGAGCCTCGGCGGTCCGTCGACCTCGAAGGCCCTCGAGGATGCCGTCAAGTACGCGATGGGCAAGGGCGTGGCGGTCGTGGCCGCCATGGGCAACGACGGTCGCGAGACCGTGAGCTATCCTGCCGGCGTGCCGGGCGTCATCGCCGTCGGCTCGACCGACAGCGCCGATCTGCGCTCGTCCTTCTCGAACATGGGCAGCCACATCTCGATCGCCGCTCCCGGCTCGAAGATCCTCTCGACCCTGCCGATGAAGGCCAACCCGATCGGCAAGACCGAGTACGGCGTGCTCTCGGGCACCTCGATGGCGACCCCGTGTGCTGCGGGTCTGGCCGCTCTGGTCCGTGACAAGTTCCCCTCGCTCGACATCGCTGGCGTCCGCGCCAAGCTCGAGCAGTCGGCCGACGACCTCGGCACGCCGGGCTTCGACAAGAGCTTCGGCTTCGGCCGCATCAACGCCTTCAAGGCGCTGTCGAACTAAGGCTCTACGCCAAGAGCGCCCCGCGGAGACGCGGGGCGCTCTTTTGGCGTGTTGAGCGGTCGGATGCGGCCCGGACCTTTAACGGAACAGCGCGTCGAACTCGGCCTTCAACCGCTTGGCCACCGAGTTCTCGGACGTCGCGAGCACCCGTTCGCCGAGCTTTCCGGCCGGGATCACCCCCACCAGCGCGTTGGTCAGGAAGACCTCGCTCGCCTCATACAGGTCCTTGGGCACCAGCGGCGCTTCCCGGACGTCATCTCCCAGGCGCTCCATGACCCATGCCCGGGAGACACCGGGCAACGCCCCGCTTTCGAGCGGCGGCGTCGCGACGAAGCCTTCCTTGAGCACCGCGAAGACGTTGGTCGTGCTGCCCTCGACGATCTGGCCCGAGTCGTCGGTCATCAGGGCCTCGTGATAGCCGCGCGATCGCGCCTGCTCCCGCGCCAGGAGCCACGGCAGGTAGCTCAGGCTCTTGAGCCCCTTGGTCGGAGAGTTGGCGCCCGGATGACCCCGCACGAGGCATGTATCGTAGGGGCTGGCGGGCTCCTGGTAGGGATTGGCCATGGCCATGAGGGCGGGCTCCCCCTCGGGCGAGCCCAGGGTGAGGGTCAGGCGCACCCGCGCGTCCGACAGGTTCGCGGCCTCGACCACCCGGCCGAGGTCCGCGGCGATGTCGGCCCGCTCACGCGGCACCTCGATGCCGAGCTGCTCGGCCCCCGCGTGGAGGCGGTCCAGGTGGCGGTCCAGGAGCGGCATGCGCCCGTCGATGGCCCGGAGGGTCTCGAACAGGCCATATCCATACAACAGGCCCTCGTCCAGGGCGCTGACCCGGGCCTCGAGGGCGTTCAGCAATTCACCGTTCAGGACAACTCGCATGCGGTCTCCACTCCCAACGTGCGAAAGAAGGCGCGGGCCTTGTCGAGGGTCTCCTGGTACTCCGCGGCCGGATCCGAGTCGGCCACGATCCCGCCGCCCACCTGCAGGTAGGCGGTGCCGTCCTTGAGGATCGCCGTGCGGATGGCGATGTTCAGGTCCAACTGGCCCGCCCGCCCCAGGTAACCGATCGAGCCCGTGTAGAGCCCGCGTCGGGTGGGCTCGAGGCCCTCGAGGATCTCCATGGACCGGAGCTTGGGCGCGCCCGTGATCGAGCCGCCCGGGAAGGTCGCCGCCAAGAGGTCGACCTCGTCCCGCTCCGGCGGCAGCTGGCCAGCCACCGTGGAGACGAGGTGCCAGACGGTCGGATGGGCTTCGAGCACGAAGCGCTCGGGGACATGCACCGATCCGATCCGACAGACGCGGCCCAGATCGTTGCGCTCCAGGTCCACGATCATCAGGTGCTCCGCCCGGTCCTTGAGGCTGGTCGCGAGCGTGTGCGCGAGCGCCTGGTCCTCGGCGGGAGTCTTGCCGCGCGGGCGCGTGCCCTTGATGGGGGCGGTCTCGACCCGACCCGCGTGGAGCCGGATGAAGCGCTCGGGCGAGCTGCTCACCACGGTCATGTCGGGCCAGTTCAGGAAGGCCGCGAAGGGAGCGGGGTTGTGCGCCCGCAAAGCCTCGAACCAGCCGAAGGCGTCGCCCTCGAACGGAATGGCGAAGCGCTGGGAGAGGTTGGCCTGGTAGAGGTCGCCCGCGGCGATGTGGTCCAGGATGGTCTCGACCGAGCGCATGTAGGCGTCGCGCGAGAAGGTCGCGCGCGGGGTGCCGGCCGCACGGCCGGCCGGTACGGGCTCGGGGGTGGGGAGCGATCGCAGCTCTCGTTCCCAGGCCGCCCGCTTGGCGTCCATGTCCTCAAGACGCTCGCCGGGTGCGGGGGTGATGCAGAGGAGGGGCGTTCCGATGGTCGGGATGGCGACCACCGCGTCGTAGAAGGCCCACGAGAGCTCGGGGGTCCCGAGGTCGTCCTCGATTCGCCGGGGCAGGCGCTCCAGTTGCCAGCCGAGGTCGTAGCTGAGGAAGCCCACGCCCCCACCCCAGAAGGGCGGCGTGACGCCCTCCGGATCCAGGCGCCAGGCCGCGAGAACGGTACGCAGCGACTCGAGGGCCGGCCCCCGGGAGGTCTCGAGTTCGCCGTCGCGGCACAAGATCCGCAGCTCTCCACGGCAGGTCAGGGTCCAGCGGGGGCGCCAACCGACGAACTGCCACCCCTCGGGGGATTGGCCGCTGTCGAGAACGAAGCCGTAGGGCTGAGATGCAGCGAAAGCGCGTACTTGGTCGGGGTCGAGATCGAGAGGACGTACGTACGGCGAACTCATGGGCTCACTTTAGCACGCCAGTTGGGCGTCTCGAAAGGCCTAGTGGATAGAAATGGGCGGCTCGGGTTGGGCAATGTTGGTCTGGGGGCATCCTGCCAGGAGGCAGGCGGCGGCGAGAACGATCAGCAGCTGAGGCATGGCAACTCCTAGGGGAAGGCGAACTGGAGGGTCGAGCTCTGGGTGGCGTTGGCCGTGATGCTCGCCGTGGCGATCTGGGTCTTGGTGACGGGTTGGCCCTTCTTGTTGCTGGCCGTGAGGGTGACAGAGGTGGTGCTCACGGCCGAGGGATACGCCGCCACGTTGCCCCAGGTGAAGGTGGTGCCGCCAGCCTGCGCCGAGCCGGCAGGAACGGTCACCCTCACGCCGCCCGGGGTCTGGAGCTCGACGGCGTAGTCCGTCACGGCGAAAGTGCCGTGCAGGCTGACGCCCACGGTCATGCGCCAGTCGCCCGTCGGCGTCGCCGCCAGCACCAGGTTGGGCAGGTTGACCGGGGTCGTCGTGAAGGCGGAGACCGAAAAGGGGGCCGACGTCGAGCTGCCCACCAGGAGCGTCGCTGCGTCGTCCAGGTAGGCCTGGAGCGTGGCGGTGTAGCTGCCCGGCGGCAGGTTGTCCGCCACGAACTGGAAGGGCTTTGCGGACGTGAGGGACGGGGCGGGAAAGGCTCTCACGTACGTCTGGCCGCTGGCCTGGGACGTCACGGTCACCTGGAGGACCCGCAGGTCCGCCGCGACGTACTGGATGCGGCGCAGGACGGGCAGCACGACGTGCGCGCTGCCCGTCCCGACCACCCCCGGAGCGGTGCAGCCGGACAGGGTGAGCCCGAGGAGGCCGATCGCCCACCGCCGTCGCCAGGCCATAGGGTCGCCGCTTCGCAGGGTTACCGGATCACGACGGCCGGAGCCGGCGTGTCCACGATGGTGACGCCGGCGCTGCCGCTGCCGACCGGGGTGGCGAGCAGCTTGAGCGTGGGCATGGTGATGGTGGTCGGGGTCTGGCTCGCCGTGACGGTGAAGCCGCTCGAGAGGCTCGAGCCGAGCAGGGTGGTCATGGCGCCCTCGAGGTAGGTGTCGATCTCGGCCTGGTAGCTGTAGGTGGTGACGGTGTCGCTCACCTTGAGGTTGTCCACCGTGAAGCTGAAGGTGTTGTTGCTGAGGTGGCTGGCGAGCGTCGAGCCGGTGAAGTCGGAGTGGAGGATCTCGGTGTAGGCCCCTCCGTTGACCGAGCCGAGCACGGTGACGCGGGCAGCCTGGATGTCGCCGGCGACGTACTGGACGCTGCGGGCCTCGGTGGCTGCCATCATCAGGCGAGCGCTACCGTGGGACGTCCCCGAGACGTTGGCCTGGGTGCCGCAGCCGGCAAGCGCGAGGGTGGCGAGGGCGAGGGACAGGATCTTCTTCACGGGGGTTCTCCTTGCTGTGCAGCGCCTGGGGCGTCTGCCTGCGCTGTCGTCACATTAAAAATAGCTAAGGAACCTGAAAGAACCCTGAAAACGAGCGTCGTTTCTCGTTTAAAGGGGGCAATCCCCGCGTATGTAGGGGGTAGCCGCTCTCAGCACCCAGAAAGGGTCACCATGGTCAGCACAGCGCGCGCGCGGATCCTCGTGGTGGAAGATGCCCCCGAAGTCGTTGAACTCGTGGCGGCTCGTCTCGGCGCCGAGGGCTTCGAGGTGCGCGTGTCCGTCGATGGTCAGTCCGGTCTGTCGGCCGCTCGGCATGAGTATCCGGACCTGGTGATCCTGGATCGCTCCTTGCCCGGCATGGATGGCCTCGAGGTCTGCCGGCGGATTCGCCAGACCTCCGACGTGCCGATCCTGATGCTCACGGCCTACGGGGAGGTGCCCGATCGCATCGCGGGCCTCAACAGCGGAGCGAGCGACTATCTTCCCAAGCCCTTCGATCTCGACGAGCTGGTGGCCCGGGTGCATGCCCAGCTCCGCCTGCGGCGCCCGCAACCGCGCACCGTCTTCTCGCTCGCCGATCTGAGCATGGACGTGGAGAGTCGCGAGGTTCGCCGGGGCCAGATGGACATCTCCTTGACCCCCAAGGAGTACGACCTGCTCAGGTGCCTGATCCAGAACCCGAACAAGGTGATGCCGCGTGAGCGGATCATCGAGGCGGTGTGGGGCTATGACTTCGATGGCGAGGACAACATCCTCGAGGTCTACGTGCGGCACCTGCGCCACAAGATCGAGCAACCCGAGCAGCCCAAGCTGCTGCACACCGTGCGCGGGGTCGGCTACGTCCTCAAGGAAGATTAGGTGCTCTTAGCGACTCTGCTTCCAGCGGACCAGGATCGTCTCGCGCTGGAACAGCCGCACGGCTAGCCCCATGGCGATGAGGGCCAATAGCAGGACGGCCGCGATCGCCCCCAGCACCAGCGGAATGCTCAGCAACAGCCCCCGGCTGATCTGCGAGACGAACATCACGATGATGGGCAGCACCAGGATGCCGCCGATCTGGGTGGCCGCGCGGACGTCGTTGACCCGCGAGCTGACGATGACGAGCACCATCACCGTGAGGAACGTCAGGGCCGGAGCGAGCCCCGCCATGCCCAGGATCCACGCGGGGCTCAGGAGGGTGGCATGCATGACGCGCGTGGCCCCGAACCCGAGGCCGGCGGCCAGGGTGACGAGCCACGAGGCCCAGGTGAGCATGAGTCCCGGAACACCGGCCGCCAGCGCCTTGCCGAGCAGCAACTCGCCGGTGGCGATGGGAGTGGCCAGGAGGGGCTCCAGG
>DATNQJ010000150.1:0-12934 GCA_036704085.1 Stenomitos sp. | reverse complement strand
CCCCGGCGAGCCGAACGAATCATCACCCGAGAGCCAGCCCATAGGCAGATAAGCGATGGTTATGCCCTTGACACGAGTGGGTATGCCTCGCTTGGGGGGCGAGCCCTCGGGGAGATGCGCATGCCACGCCACACGATGTTGGGAGTGCTCTGCCTGCTGTCGGCGGGCTGTGCGACTCTAGGCCCCCAGGGCGGCGTGCCGGACCTGGTCGGCCAGGTGCACATGCCGAGTCTCGGCTACCGGACCCAGGCCACGATCGGCGAGGTGGGTAACGGCGCCACCGTCAGCCTGATCGACGTCGCCGCCAACCAGACCCTCGGCACGAGCCTCACCACGGCCGCCGGCGCCTTCCGCATGTCCTTCGGGACGTCCTTCAAGCCGGCCGCCAACACCACCTACTACCTCGAGGCGGTCAAGGGCCTCTCCTCGAACCGGGCGGGCCGGGATGCGGCCCGGCTGCGCACCCTCATCAGCTACACCGCGGGCGGCTGGGTCTCCTTGACCAGCGGCGTCGCCAACGGCCCCATCAACGTCACGCTGGGCACGACGGCCGTCAGCGTGATCGTGAGCCACCGCACCGGCACGCCGCACGCGGTCAACGCCCTGGGACTCATCGGCACGGTCGCCGCGGGCGTCGCCGATCCGTCCCTCAGTCCCGTCACGACGGATACCTTCAACGGGACCGCCGACTACCCCAACCTCACCAACAGCGAGTTCCACGGCGTCTTCGGCATGGCCCAGGCGGCCCTCGACCAGGACCAGGACCCCATGGCGGCGGTGAGCTACGACAGCATCGCGGACACCTTCGGCCTGCCCAACGCCGGCGCCAGCCAGATCGCGGCCACGCCGGCCCCGGCCACCGGAGCGAGCGTCGGCGACACCGTGACCCTGACGGGCATGACGTTCAACGCGACGGCCGCCAACAACGTGGTCACCTTCAACGGCGTCCCCGCGACCGTCACGGGCCTCACGCCCGATCGCCGTACCCTGACCTGCCAGGTGCCCGCGGGCGCGACGACCGGTCCGCTCATCGTCTCCTTCGACGGCCTGAGCTACGGCCTGCCGACCTACGTGGTGCTCTCCACGGCGAACCTCTCCATCTCGGGGCTGCGGTAGGAGGAGGCGGCATGCGGTACCTGAAGCGCATCACCCCCTTCCTCGCCCTCTTGGCCGCCTTGCTGGCCTTGCCTGCCTGCCAGCCCGCGCGCCCCCTGGCGAATCCGGCCCAGCCCGAAGTGGCCAGCACGGCCTCGGGCCTTGCGAGCGTGACCATCCAGGTGGCCTTGCCGCGCAGCAGCCAGGCGCTCGTGTCCAACACCCAATCGGTCCAGGTGCTGCTGCGCGGCGGCGGCGCCCCGGATCAGACGGCCACCGTCAACACCGGCGGCGCGACGGCCGTCACCTTCAAGGGCCTGCCGTCTGGGCCCTACACCCTCTATGCCGCCGGGTGGTCGGGCACCAACGCCTCGGGCACGATGATGAGCTGGGGACGCATGCCCGTCACGCTTACCTCCGGTACGAACAACCTCGCGCTCAGCCTCTCGGTGGCCGTTCGCTCGGGCGCAGGGGCCGACAGCCTGGTCAACGGCCCGGCGGGCAACGGAGCGGCCCAGCTGGGCTACCAGCGGATCTTCACCTCCATGAACGACCTGTCGGCCGGGACCGCGTCGAGCGTCGAGGTGTTCTACCCCGGCCAGAACACCTACCTCTCGCGCTTCGGGAGCGCGGGCAACCTGAACGGCCAGTTCTCTACCCACATCCAGATGCTCACCATCGACTCGAAGGACCGGATCTGGGTGAGCGACGACACGCACCACCGGGTCCAGCAGTTCGATCTCAACGGCACCTTCCTGCGCGGCATCGGCAGCGACACGGCCTGGTCCTCGGCCTCGGCGGCCCCGGCACCCGCGGTAGGGATCACCAACTACGGCTTCAACGCGCCGGCGGGCGTCATGGTCGATCGCGACGACAACCTCTACGTCGCCGACCGCGCCAACCGCCGGATCATGAAGTACGACCCCAACGGCACCTTCATCATGGGCTTCGGCTACAACACCGCTTGGTCGGCTCCGGCCGCCGCCCCCGCGGTCCAGGCCTACACCAACGCCAACGGCTACTTCGAGCCCTACGGCATCGACGTCGACCCCGCCAACAACGTCTACATCGCCGACCGCGTCGGCAACCGCATGCACATCTTCAACTCGTCAGGAAAGTTCGTGCGCGGCATCGGGCAGGGCGTCACGTGGGCCGCCGGCGCAGCCCCCCCCGCCACGACGGCCACCGGCAGCACCCCGAGTTGGTTCAACTCCTCATGGCACATCCGCCTCGACGACGCGGGCACCATGTACACCACCGACGGCAGCGATCGCGTCCAGGTCTTCGACCCGAACGGCAACTTCCTGCGGCAGTGGTCCTGCACCACGGCGGACAAGCCCGGAGGGTCCGCCGGCTACTTCGACCTCAGCCCGCAGGGGCTGCTCTACGTGGCGGCTTACGGCGGGACTCCCAACTTCTACCAGGTCTTCACGCCCCAGGGCACCCTGCTCTCGCGGTTCGGCATCTACGGCGCCGCCGCGGGCCAGATGATGAACCCGGAGGGCATCGCCTGGGCCTCGGACGGGACGTTCTTCACGGTCGACCGCGACGCCTCGCGCATCGACCGCTGGAAGGGCGTCAACCTCACGGACTCGAACGGGGGCCTGCGCTTGACGGGCGATCGCACGCCCGACGTCAACGTCTACGCCGCGTCGGGCACCTACGACACGCCAAGCGTCGACGGGGGCAGTCCCAGCACGACCTGGGGCACCGTCCTCTTCAACGTGGGGGCGCTGCCCGCCGGTACCGGCGTGGCCGTCAGCGTCGCGACCAGCAACGACAACGCCGCCTGGAGCGGCTGGACGTCGGTGGCGGGCGCGGCCGCGCTCGGCAACAACGTCCGCAACCTGGTCGGCATCACCGGGCGCTACCTCAAGGTCCGCCTGACGCTCACGACCGGCAACACCGCGGTCTCACCCGAGGTCCAGGACGTGGGGGTAACGTACTAATGAAGAGGGACCGACGCCATGCCTGGCTAATCCTCGCCCTGGCCCTCTTGAGCGGCTGCCAGCCGGCGCTCGCCCCGACGGGGCCTGCCGCCATTCAATCGCCCGTCCAGGAGCCACGGCAGCTGTGGGGCCGCGTCACGGGCGGCTATGGCACCCAGGCGCTCGCGACCGATCTCATGCCGTACGCGACCGTCACCCTCCTGGATGCGACCAACGCCGTGGTCGCCACGGGGCTCACGGACGCCTCGGGCGCCTTCGGGCTCAACCCCTTCGTGACCTGGACGCCCGGCGTCAACGCCGTCTATGCGCTCGACGCCGTCAAGAGCTTCGATTCCTCCAGCGATCGGGCGGTCTTGCGGCTCAGGACCCTGGTGTCATGGGACGGCACCAAGTGGAAGTCCCTCAGCGGTACGACCCAGAGCGTGTCGGGAGGCGCCGGGGTGCTCCTGACGGCGCGCACGACCGCCTTGGCGGCCATCAAGGACCTGCGTGCCGTTTCGGCGTCGGCCCTGCTAGGCACCCTGGACCCGGGCAGCGGGGCCTTCACGCCCACCGCGGGCGTCACTACCGGCGAGGTGGACACGGTCGCGGGGCTCGTGACCCAAGCGCTCGCGGCGAACCTCGACCCCATGCGCTGGGTGACCTATGCGGCCTCGAGCGGCACCTACCGGCTGGGGCTCGGCGCCAAGTCCGGCAACATGACCTTCGACCTGGAGGACGCCCTGGCCATCGGCGCCAACTCCGGGACGGGCGCCACGCTCGTCGCGGGGCGCGACGGCGGCAAGGCCCTGGCCTTCTCGAGCTCGACGGTCCTCTTCGACACGGCTTTGGGCGGCTACGGCGGCGCTCCGGGCCAGTTCATCAACACCACGGGCGTGGCCTGCGATCGCTTCGGAAACGTCTACGCCACCGACCGCAACAACAACCGCCTCCAGAAGTTCACGCCCGACCTGCACTACATCTGGAGCCTCGCCTCCGTCGGATCGGGGGTCGGCACCTTCAGCAACCCGCACTCCATCGACCTCGACGGCACCGGGGCCATGCTGCTGTCCGACTACAGCAACGGCCGCATCCTCAAGCTCGATGCATACGGCAACCTGCTGTTCGGCATCGGCGACGGCAGCAGCGGCTGGACGACCGCTCCGGCGCCTGCGACCGGTGGGGCCTTCAACCAGCTCAACGCGGCGCACGTGGCCCGGTTCGATCCGGCGGGCAACATCTGGGTGTCGGACTACATGAACAACCGGATGCTCAAGTACGACCCGAACGGCAACTTCCTGTTGGGCATCGGCAACGGGCAGGTCTGGACCACCTCCGCGGGCAACCAGACGGCGAGCGGCTCGGTGAACGCTTCGTTCAACGGTCCTTTGGGCTTCAACTTCACGCCCACGGGCGACGTCTATGTGTGCGATCGGCTCAATCACCGCATCCAGCGCTTCGACTCCAGCGGGACCTACAAGGGACAGTGGGGATCCTACGGCAGCGGGGCCGGGCAGCTCAACGGCCCGGAGGACATCGCCATCGACAACGCGGGCAACCTCTGGGTGTCGGAGTATTACGGCCAGCGTGTCCAGAAGTTCGATCCGAACGGCAACTACCTGGCCCAGTTCGGCTCCCAGGGCAACGGGCCCGGGCAGTTCCAGACGCCCCGCTTCGTGACCATCGGGCCTGACGGCGGCCTCTTCGTGGCGGACCAGAGCAACCACCGGATCCAGAAGTTCGTGCCCACCAACCCCGCCATGGCCTTCCCGGTGGCGGGCAACCTCAAGACGTCCACGGGAACGGTCGAGTACTGGTTCAAGCCGCTCACCGAGGGCATGGACCTGGCCAACCGGGTGCTGTTCGCCGTCGACAACGGCACCACCTTGCGACTGGTCACCCGCTTCGGGGACATGGTGACCTCGGGCATGTACCTCGGGGCCTACGACGTGGCGGGCGACGAATCGCGGACCCGGCGCACGGGAATGAGCGGCGCCGACTCGCTGCGGCTCATCAAGAAGGGCCA
This sequence comes from Stenomitos sp., assembly GCA_036704085.1. Taxonomy (GTDB): domain Bacteria; phylum Cyanobacteriota; class Sericytochromatia; order S15B-MN24; family UBA4093; genus DATNQJ01. The sequence goes on along the minus strand of DATNQJ010000150.1, from coordinate 7,885 downwards.
GTGGAACCATGTGGCCGCCACCTGGGTGGCCTCGACCGCGGACCTCCACTTCTACCTCAACGGCGTGGAGTACCGCACCTATTCGACCGGCGCCACGGCCAGCTTCAACTTCGGGACGCAGAACCAGTTCATCGTCGGCGCCGATTGGGACGGCGTGAGCGGGTCCGCCAACTCCGCGGTCGACCAGTTCCGCCTCTACGACTACGCCAAGAGCGCGGACGAGATCGCCCGGGATGCCAAGGGCTTCGTGCAGGAGTGATGCCATGCTCAGGATGATCATCACCTTTCTCCTAGCGGCCCTCTTGACCCTCGGCTGCCGCCCGAGCCCCATGACCCCGGTCGCCCCCGCGACGGTCCAGGGCTCGCCGGTCCTACGGGGCGAGCTCGTGCTGCCTGCGGCCTACCAGACCCAGGCGAGCTCCGGCCAGGTGAAGGCCAACGCCACGGTAACCCTGATCGATCCCGTGACCTTCCAGGCCAAGGGCACGGGCATCACCGCCTCCGACGGCACCTTCACGGTCCAGGCCCTCGGCACCTTCACGCCGACGCTCGGCACCCTCTACCTGCTCGAGTCCACCAAGACCCTCGGCGGAACCTCCAGCGCGCTGTTCCGCCTGCGGACGCTCGTGCAGCTCACCTCCACCGGCTGGACGTCCGTGTCGGGCACGACCATCCAGCTCTCGACGGCCACCACGGCGGTGGCCATCCTCTGGGACCAGCATGGCCTCGGGGCCGCGGACGTCATCGCCAAGGTCACTTACGACGCGGTCACCCGCACCCATCGGCTGACCGGCCTGAACGCGACGGTGGACGAGGCCAAGGCCCGCGAGGTCGAAGGCCTGGTCCAGGAGGCCCTCAACCGGGATCTCGACCCCATCCAGGTGGTACGCCCGGGGCCCAACGGCAGCTTCCGCCTGACGCTGGACTCCACGAACCGGAACATGCTCATCAACAGCGGCTTCGAGGAGGGCGGGGCCGCCGTGCGGGGCTGGCGGTTCTACAACCCGGTCGGCGCGGGCACCTTCTCCATCGAAACGGGCATCGTCTACGAGGGCTCGCGCTCCATCAAGATCACGGCGAACGGGGCCGGCGACATGTGGTACGGCCAGGGCACCTTCTGGGATCCGAGCGAGGAGTCCCCGGTCAACCAGGTCACGGGCCGGACCTACACCATGTCGGTGTACGCCCGCGGGGCCGTCGGCGGCGAGAAGATGACGATCGCCGGGTCCCCCGTCACGCTCACGACCAGCTGGCAGCGCTACAGCTACACCTGGACCGCCCCGAACAATTACCGACTGGTCATCCTGCGACCGGGCAGCGTGGCCGGTCAGGCGACCTTCCCGGAGACCGTGTACGTCGACGCCGTCCAGGTCGAGGAGGGCGGCACGACCGCCTACCAGCCGCGCGGGACCCTGTTGGTGGACGGGTTCGCCAACGCCCGTGAGGCCGTGGGCGTGACGCCTGCGGACGGGCGCAGCGGCGAGGGGATCTTCGTCAACCAGGGCACCAACCTGCTCGCCAACTCGAGCTTCGAAACGGACTCCAACGCGGACGGCGTCCCCGACTCCTTCGTGGCCGTGGGCGGCACCGTCGTCACGTCGCTCGATGCCAGCACCCCCTATTTCGGGGCGCGATCGCTCAAGTTCACCAACGCCGCGCCCAACCCGGGTTACGTCTACGAGAACCTGGCCAATACCTTCAAGGCCGGCTCGACCTACACCTTCTCGGTCTGGGTCAAGGGGCAGAACGTCTCGGGCGGCCCCTCCAACAACGACTTCGGCATCTACATCGACGCGGTGAAGGTCAAGGACGGCCTCTTCGAGACCACCACGGTGGCGGCCCCCACGGGCACCTTCGACTGGACGCGGATCAGCGTGACGTACACGTTCCTGAACGACTGCTCGTCGGCCCACATCATCCCCATCTTCCGCAACAAGACCGGCACGGCATGGTTCGACGGCTTCCAGGTGGAGCAAGGCTGGCGGGCCACCCCCTACGGGGGGGACGGCAACGGCGGGACGCTCGACACGCTCTCCTTCGACGCCAACAAGAGCCTCAACGCCTACCAGGGCACCCTTTCCTTCTGGTACCGGCCGGCCTACGGCTGGGAGGAGTCCACCAACCAGATCATGGCCATCACGTCGGGCAGCGTCGACCAGGACATCTGCGACGTCTCCAACCTGCCGGGACCCAACGGCCAGCCGCAGCTACGCTTCCACGTCCATGACGGCACGACCTGGCACACCGGAGCGGTCTGGCAGCCGACCACCGCCCCCTGGACCGCGGGCAGCTGGCATCACCTGGCAATCACCTGGGGGCCGCGCGGCGTGGAGCTCTACTTCGACGGGTCGAAGGTGGCGAGCGATCCCTACACCGGCGCCCTCTATGGTGGAAAGCTGCTCAGACGGTTGCTCTTCTCCGGCAACTACAATAACTTCTCGGCGGCGGCCAACGGCACGCTCGACGGCCTCAAGATCTGGGACGTTCAGCAGTCGCCCACCTGGGTCAGCCGCGAGTACATGGGAGCCTGGCGGTAGGATCGGCCCCTTCCAACAGTAAAGAGGCGCCCGGGGTGACCCCGGGCGCCTCTTTACTGGGACTGGAACTAGCGGACGGCCGCCAGCTTCTTCATGCGCTCGACGACCAGGTCGCCGATCTCGGCGGTGGTGTTCGCGACCGGCACGCCGGCCGCCTCGAGGGCCGCCACCTTGGACTCGGCGGTGCCCTTGTTGCCGCTGACGATGGCGCCCGCGTGGCCCATGCGCTTGCCCTTGGGGGCGGTGCGGCCACCGATGAAGCCCACGACCGGCTTGGTCATGTGCTCCTTGATGTAGGCCGCCGCGATCTCCTCGTCCTCGCCGCCGATCTCACCGGCCATGACGACGAGCTCCGTGCCGGGATCGGCCTCGAACTCGCGCAGCACGTCGATGAAGCGGGTGCCGATGATGGGGTCGCCGCCGATGCCGACGATGGTCGACTGGCCGTAACCACGGTGGGTCAGGTCGGCCGCGATCTCGTAGGTCAGGGTGCCGGAGCGCGAGACGACGCCCACCGTGCCGGGCTTGAAGATGTGGCCCGGCATGATGCCGATCTTGCACTCGGCCGGGGTGGTGAGGCCGGGACAGTTGGGCCCGATCAGACGCGACTTGGAGCGAGCCAGGACCTGGTTGACCCGGATCATGTCGTGCAGGGGCACACCCTCGGTGATGCAGACGATGAGGGGGATCTCGGCGTCGAGGGCCTCGAGGATCGAGTCCGCCGCGCCCGCGGGGGGCACGAAGATGACCGACGCGTTGATTTCCGGATGGGCCTTGACGGCCTCCTTGACCGTGTCGTACACGGGCAGGCCGAAGGCTTCCTGGCCACCCTTGCCGGGGGTCATGCCGGCCACGATGGTGCCGGGGGCGTAGGCGATCATCTGCTGGGTGTGGAACCCGCCCTCGCGGCCGGTGATGCCGTGGACCAGCACGCGGGTGTTCTTGTTGATGAAAATGCTCATGATTCCTTCTTTCCCCCTAGCGACCGTAGGCCAGGTCGACGACCTTCTTGGCGGCTTCCTGCATCGAGGCGGCCGGGATCAGGCTCGAGCCCTCGAGGAGCTTGCGGCCTTCCGCTTCCGCCGTGCCGGAGAGACGCACCACGATGGGCACCTTGATCTCCATGCCGCTGGTCGCCTCGAGGACGCCCTTGGCGACCTCGTCGCAGCGGGTGATGCCGCCGAAGATGTTGATGAGGACGCCCTTCGGCTTCTCCATCATGACCACCTCGAGGGCGTTCTTGACAACGGCCGCCTTGGCGCCGCCGCCGATGTCGAGGAAGTCGGCCGCCTTGCCGCCCTCGCGGCCCACGGCGTCCAGGGTGGTCATGACCAGGCCCGCGCCGTTGCCGATGATGCCGATGTCGCCGTCCAGGTGGACGTAGGTCAGGCCGCGCTCGCGGGCCTCGTTCTCGATGGCGTTGTCCTCTTCGGACTCCTGCAGGGCGGCGAGCTCCGGCTGGCGGAACAGGGCGTTGTCATCGATGTCCATCTTGCAGTCGGCGGCGATGACGGTGCCTTCCTTGGTGATGACCAGGGGGTTGATCTCGGCGAGCGTGGCGTCCGAGCCCACGAAGGCGTTGTAGAGGCCGCGCAGGAACTTGGAGATCTCCTTGACGTAGGCGCGATCGAGCTTGGCACCGAAGATCAGCTGGCGGATCTGGTAGTCGGCCAGGCCCAGGGCGGGATCGATCCAGATCTTGGCGATCGCCTCGGGGTTGGTCTCGGCCACCTCTTCGATGTCCATGCCACCCTCTTTGCTGACCATGACCACGACCTTGCGCGCGTCGCGATCGAAGATCATGCCCAGGTAGTATTCCTTGTCGATGTTGATGCCTTCCTCGACGAGGACCTTCTTGACCGTCAGGCCCTTGAGGTCCATGCCCAGGATCTGCGAACCGACTTCATAAGCTTCTTGCGGGTTCTTGGCCAGCTTGACGCCACCGGCCTTGCCGCGACCGCCGACATGGACCTGCGCCTTGACGACGACGAGCTTGCCGAACTGCTCGGCGATCTTCGCGACCTCGTCGGGCGTGAAGGCGACTTGGCCCTGCGGCGTGGGAACGCCGTACTTCGCGAGGACCTGCTTGGCCTGATACTCGTGGATCTTCATGTGGTGGGACTCTCCCTGAATGGAACGTCCAGCCCTTGGTCGCTTGGGAGCGCTCGCGCCCGAAAGCCTCGTTGCCGGCTGGATTGTAGGCGGCTTCATGATACCAAGCCCCCCTAGTTACGGCAAGCGAGGCTACTAGTGCCTCCCCATATCAAGGCCCGCTCCCTGGTTGCCATTCCGGGGGGGCGCGCTACCATCGAGGCAACGGAAGGGCAGCAGGAAAGGGGGGCTTATGGCCGCCACAGTCACCGAACGCTTCATGCAAGCCCTCGAGCGGCTCGAACGGGAGCACAAGGTGGGGGATCTCGTGGCGCTCTACGCCCCGGATGCCAGGGTCGGCAACATGCTCGACCCCGACTCGCTGGAGGGACCCGAGGGGGCCCGCGGCTTCTGGAACCTCTATCGCCGGACCTTCGGGGAGATCCACAGCACCTTCGAGCACGTGCTCGAGACCGAGCGGGGCGCGGCGCTGGAGTGGGTGAGCGAGGGCACCACGCCACACGGGTTGCCGCTGAGGTACCGGGGGGTCATGCTGCTAGAGGTCGCGGGGGATCGGATCAAGCGATCGTGCGCGTACTTCGACTCGGCGACGCTGGGGCATCAGTTGAGCCGGGGGCTGCAGCGGGCCGAGACGGGCGAGGGCGCACAGCCCAGCGAGTCGGAAGAGTTGCCGGGCGGGTGGATGCCGTTGCTGTAAGGCGCCTCAACTCTTACGCACGCCCGCTCGGAGAGTTCCCGCCCCACCGGGGGGCGGGAACCTCCTCCTGAGGCGGGAAATGTGAGGGTTGGGGCTCTGTTAGCCCCGACGCGGAGCCGCCAGCAGATCCTCGAGGATCATCGTGGCATCCCGGTCCGCCCCCACCGATACCAGGGCGATGGGCGCGTCCACGACCTCCGAGAGACGCTTCAGGTAGGCCCGGGCGTTGGCCGGCAGCTCCTCCCAGGTCCGCGCGTTCGCGGTGGACGTCTGCCAGCCCGGCATGGTCTCGTAGACCGGCTTGCAGCGCTCCAACAGCTTCGCGTCGTGCGGGAAATCGGTCAGCGTCCGGCCGTCGGCCTCGTAGGCCGTCACCAGCCGCACCTCCTCGAACGTATCCAGCACGTCGAGCTTGGTGATGGCGAGCGCGTCCAGCCCGCTCGCGCGGACCGCCAGGCGGCAGGCCACCGCGTCGAACCAGCCGCAGCGACGCGGACGGCCCGTGGTCGTGCCGTACTCCTTGCCGATCTCGCGGAGGCGATCGCCCGTCTCATCCAAGAGCTCGCTGGGGAAGGGTCCGCTGCCCACGCGCGTGGTGTAGGCCTTGGCGATACCGAGCGAGCGATCCACCGCATTGGGGCCGACGCCCGAGCCGACGCACGCGCCGCCCGCGACCGGGTAGCTGGAGGTGACGTACGGGTAGGTCCCCATGTCGATGTCCAAGAGCACGCCCTGGGCGCCCTCGAAGAGGACCTTCTTGCCCGCCTTCACCGCCTGGTGCAGCAAGAGGGAGGTGTTCGCGACATAGGGGCGCAGGCGCTCCGCGTAGGCGAGCATCTCCGTGACGAGCGTCTCGAAGTCGAGCGGCTGGAGGCCGTAGAGCTTGATGAGCGTCTCGTTGGTGCGCTCGAGGGTGTCGGAGAGGCGATCGCGGAAGCTCTCGGCATCCATCAGATCGAGCACCCGGAAGCCGTAGCGGAGGTACTTGTCCCCGTAAGCCGGGCCGATGCCACGGCCGGTGGTGCCGATCTTGTGCCGGCGCTTCTCTTCTTCGGCCTTATCGATCAGCTTGTGGTACGGCATGATGACGTGCGCGAGCTCGCTGATCTTGAGGTTGTCGAGCGGGAGGCCCTGGCGCTTGAGGTCGTCCATCTCCTCGAGCATGGCGGCGGGGTCGAGGACCGTGCCGTTGCCCACGTAACACTGGGTGGCGGGGTAGAGGATGCCCGAGGGGACCAGGTGCAGCTTGAGGACCTTGTCCCCGACGATGACCGTGTGGCCGGCGTTGTTCCCGCCACCGTAGCGCACGACCACGTCGGCTCGCTCGGCCAGCAGATCCGTGATCTTGCCCTTTCCTTCGTCCCCCCACTGGGCTCCGACGACTGCGACGTTGGCCATGACGATCCTTTCTGTAAGGAACCGTTCATCTTTCGACCAGGCTCAAGACGAACGGGATTGTTGTTATTAGAACTCGGCGGTGACGGTGGGCGACGTCGAGAGGTTCTCGAAGCGGGTGTGCTCCTTCTCGAAGAAGAGCTTGACCGCGCCCACCGGGCCGTTACGGTGCTTGGCGATGATGACCTCGGCGATGTTCTTCTCGACCGAGTCCGGGTTGTAGTACTCGTCGCGGTAGATGAACATGACGATGTCGGCGTCCTGCTCGATAGCACCCGATTCGCGCAGGTCCGAGAGCATCGGGCGCTTGTCGGTACGGCTTTCGACCGCGCGGCTGAGCTGCGAGAGGGCGATGATGGGAACGTTCAGCTCGCGCGCGAGCGCCTTGAGGTTCCGCGAGATGCTGGAGATCTCCTGCACGCGGTTGCCGTCGCCGCCCCCCCCGCCGCTCATCAGCTGCAGGTAGTCGATGACGATGAGCCCGAGCTCCTTCTTCTCCAGGGCCTTGAGGCGCCGGGCCTTGCCGCGCACCTCCATGACGGTGATGGCGGGCGTGTCGTCGATGTAGATCGGAGCGGACGCCAGGACGCCGATGGCCTCGGTGAGCTTCGGCCAGTCGGTCTCGGAGAGGAAGCCCGTCTTGATGCGGTGGGCGTTGATCTTGGCCTCGGAGCAGATGAGACGCTGGGCCAGCTGCTCCTTCGACATTTCCAGCGAGAACACGATGACCGGCAGGTCGTTGATCTTGGCGACGTTCTGGGCCAGGTTGAGCGCGAACGAGGTCTTACCCATGGCCGGACGGGCCGCGAGCACGATCATGTCCGAGGCGTGCAGGCCGCTCATCATGTAGTCCATGTCGTAGTAGCCGGTCCCGTACCCCATGACATTGTCCTGGTTCTCGTACCGGTGCTCGATGGTCTCGAAGGTGGTCTGGAGGATGTCCTTGATGTGGCTGAGGTCCTTGGACTGGCGCCGGCCCTGGGCCACATCGAAGACGATGCGCTCGGCCTCGTCGATGATCTCGTCCAGCTTGCGGTCCTGCGCATGGGCGATCTCGACGATCTTGGTGCCGCCCGTGATGAGGGCCCTGAGGGCCGCCTTCTCCTCGACGATGCGGGCGTAGTACTCGGCGTTGGCGGCCGTC
>DATNQJ010000149.1:0-5646 GCA_036704085.1 Stenomitos sp. | reverse complement strand
ACCTCGAGGCGGCTCGCCAGGCGCGCATCGCCTTCGGCGCGGTCGCCTGGGGCTACACGGACGTGGAGGCGCTGCGCGCCCAGTCCCCGAGCGCCGTCTTCTCGAGCCTCGACGGCATCGCCACCCTCCACGCCTGATCAGGGGACTTTTTCCTGTGACCCTCCAGGGCGTGCACCACGTCGCCATCATCTGCTCGGATTACGAGGTCTCCAAGCGCTTCTACACCGAAACCCTGGGCCTGGCCGTCATCGCCGAGACCTTCCGGGCCGAGCGAAGCTCGTACAAGCTCGACCTGCAGGTTCCGGGCGGCGTGCAGATCGAGCTCTTCTCGTTCCCCAATCCCCCGGTCCGGACCAGCCGTCCCGAGGCCCGGGGGCTCCGGCACCTGGCCTTCTCAGTCGCGGACCTGGATCGGGCGGTCAACGAGCTCAGCGCCCACGGCGTGGCGGTCGAGCCCATCCGAACCGATGACCTGACCGGCAAGCGCTTCACCTTCTTCGCGGATCCCGACGACCTCCCGCTCGAGCTCTACGAGGCCTGAGGCGCCAAAAAAGGGGCCCCCGTCTCGAAGACAGGGGCCTGGAGGGCGATGTCGACCACATCGATTCACAACTTTGTGGCGGTGTCGCCTTGCGGTGTTAACCGTCCCGAGTCGATTGGGCTTGGGTCTCATCCCTCGCAGCTTCACTGTATCGCTCCGGATCGAGCCTCGAATCCGTAGCGATTACCGAACCCGCGATCGCCCCGTCCGGCCGGTCTACGGGCAACGTGAACCAGAAGCGGCTACCCTTTCCATGGTCGCTCTCCACCCCGGTCCGTCCGCCATGGGCTTCCACGAGCGCCTTGACGATGGAAAGACCGAGCCCCACGCCGCCCGATCGGCGGGTGGACGTGGGGTCCGCCTGATAGAACCGGTCGAAGAGTCTCGGCAAGGCCTCCGGTGCCACGCCGATGCCCGTATCCCGTACCTCGACCTTGACCTCCGCAGCCTCCCGCCGCACCACGAGCGTCACCCGACCGTCTTCCGGCGTGAACTTCAGGGCGTTGCTGACCAGGTTGAGCAGGACCTGCTCGATGCGTCGGCCATCGAACGAAAGCATGGGGAGCCCCTGGGGAACCTCCGCCGAGAGGTCGATGCGCTTGGCGATCGCCTGGGGATGCAGCGTGCTCAGCACGCCGAGCACCGTCTGCCCGATGTCGCCCTCCTGGCGCGCGAGCTTGAGGGTTCCCGCCTCGAGCCGCGCGAAATCCAGCAGCTCGTCCACCAGGCCCTCCAGGCGGGCACTTCCGGCCACGATCTCCGAGACGTACTGGCGCTGTTCCGGCGTGAGGGCGCCGCCGAGATCATCCTCCAGGAACTCGGCATACCCCTTGATCGAGGTGAGCGGCGTGCGCAACTCATGCGAGACCATGCCGACGAAGCTGTTCTTCAGCTTGTCCAGCTCCTCGAGACGTCGGTTCTGCTGTTCCAGACGCTCGCTCATGTTCCGCTGGGTCGCCAGGCTCTCTGTCAGCACGTAGACCATCATGGCGATGCCGTTGAGCACCTCCAGGGTCCCGATCACCCAGTAGCCGAGGTAGGCCTGGGTGGAGGGCACAATGAGCGGATAGGTGATGACCCAGAGGCCCTGCAGCGTCATGGGGACGGCCATCCAGAACTTGCCGAACTGGCGCCGGGAGAGGCCGAGCCACCAGAACCCGCCCCCGAGAAAGAGGAAGGCCCCTGCGAGGAGCAGGACCGATGGAGCGACGACCGGCCCGAAGGGAAGCTTCACGGCAAAGACCAGGATCGGCTGAACCAGGGCCATCGCCCCGTAGGCCCAGGGGAAGGGGCGCGGCAGGCGCCGTCCGAGGAGGTGGAAGCCCGCGGTGAGCAGCGACAGGGATGAGGCCAGGGACCCGAGCATGAGGGCCAGCATGAGGCCCGGCAGCCACCCGAACCGGAGGGTGGCCAGCTCGACCAGCGTGCAGCCCAGGCCGAAGGCGAAACCGAGGGCCCAGAAGCGATAGAAGGAGCTTGCGACCATCAGGAGCACCGCCAGCGAGACGGCGACCACGACGGCCGTCTCGGTGACGTTGAAGACGATGGCGAACTGAAGGGAGTTCATCCGGCTGATCGGGATCTAGCGTCGAAGACGAGTCAAGGGGCGCATGCTGACAACATTTTACCGCCAAGCAGAGGTTTCAACACTCCGGTTCACCGCAACCTGCGCTATGCTGGATGGATTGGCGGCGCGCGGCCGAGGGAGGGTGTTTGCGACTACTGGTGATCGGAGCCTCCGGACGAATGGGGGCCCACGTGGTTCGGGAGGCCTTGAACGAGGGGCACTCCGTGACGGCCGTATCCCGGGCGCCCGGCTCCCTGGAGCTCGAGCACCCGCGATTGGAGCGTGCCGCCGTCGACGTCCGGGACGCGGCCCGGTTGCGAGCCGTCCTTCCCGGGCATGAGGCCGTCCTCTGCACCCTGGGATACCGCCGACACGGCGAGACGCCCGACGTCCTGTCCGTCGGCATGCGCCACCTCATCGCCGAGATGCCCGAAGTCGGCCTCCACCGGCTGGTCGCGCTGTCCTCGGCGGGCATCCTGCAGTGGGACGCGGATCGCCTCCGCTGCGAGCGTCCCGGCTATCCCGCCTCCTTCCTGCCGGGGGCCTCCATGCACCGGCAAGCCTGGCAGGCGCTCGAGGCCTCGCCGCTGGACTGGACGCTGGTCTGTCCGCCCGAACTCATCGAGGGACCTCGCGAGCAGCCCCTCCTCGTCCAACCGGACTTCCTGCCGCAAGCGCCCAAACACGTGAGCATGCCGGCGCTCGCCCGCTGGATGGTCGAAACCGCCGTCCATGGCGCCTGGATCCGGAAACGAGTGGGCGTGATCGACGCGCCGCCCGCTGACTAGCGTCAACCTCTGAGGGTGCAGACGGCCTGAGGCCCCATGCGAAAGCCCGCCGGTTGGCGACCGGCGGGCCAGGTTCAAGGAGGTGATGTAGGGCGCTCTGGATGACGTCATGCTCGCATGAGCGTCGTTGGACGGCTGCATGCGCCCGCACGTCCTCCGTGTGAGCTTCCTTACGGCAGGTTGCTCGGCCTATGGGAGGGTCGGGCTAGTCGTCGTCGCGATCGCGGCGGACGACCACGACTTCACGCGCGGGCCGGTACTGGCCGGGCGCATAGTCCCCGTAGTGGAGTTTGTGGCCGTGCCAGTGGGGGCCACGGCGATGATCCACGACGATGACCCGCTCTTCGACGTGACGCACGGGGGCCACCACGACGACGCGCCGCTCGGGTTCGCGTTGGACCGGGGCGACCACGACTGTCGGCTTGATGACGACTCCCACGACCGGCTCAGCCAACGCAGGGGCGGTTGCCAACATCGCCATCCCCACCGACAGCGCGGTCAGATACAGGGCTCTTTTCATAGTTGAACTCCTTTCAGATCGTGCCTCGGAGATCCCTCGGCTCCTCTCTAAAAGGTAGTCCACCACCCTTTGCGTTCGTGTTAAGGGGGAGTTGCTGCCGCGTCAAACGCTCGTTTGGGAGCGCTGCACCGGCGGCTCCGCGTCACGTTCAGACAAGGTGCGACGCGGAGCCGCCGATAAGGCCTCTATGCGCGTCGGATCGAAGCAGCGAAAAGTCGGCGGGTGGGTGGTCGCAAGCATCCTGTTGGGCTTGCTGGCGACTGCTTGCTCGGCTCCGGCAACCCTCAATAGCCAGCGGCTCGATGGGCAGACGAGGGCCTTCCGGGCCCAGGACGCTCCCACGGGCTATTACGATGCCGCCAAGGACAAGACGGGCCGGGACCTCCTGGTCGCCCTGAGTCGGATCATCGGAAACCAGCGCGATCTGGGCTATGACGCGGCACGCGATGCCATGTTCGGCTGGATCGACGATCCGCAAGGCCTCGACACCATCGAGTGCGTCTACACGGGCCGTCGACTCACCGGAGTCACCGATCGCAAGACGGCCTTCCGCAACGGGCAGGGCCTGGACACGGAGCACACGTGGCCCCAGAGCCTGGGCGCGAAGTCCGGCCCGGCCAGGTCGGATCTGCACCACCTGTTTCCGACCGACGTCAAGGCCAACAGCTCCCGGGGGAACGCCCCCTTCGGCGAGGTCATGGCCTCGTTCATCCTCCTGCCGGAGTATCCGCTCTTGCAGGATCAGTCGCGCGCGGGCAACGATGAGCGTGGCCGCTTGGTCTTCGAGCCCCGTGGCGTCCACAAGGGCAACGTGGCGCGCGCCCTCCTCTACTTCTATACGCGCTACGGCCTGAAGTCGCCCAGCAGCATCAGCCTGAAGAACTTCCAGGCAGAGAAGGCCGTCCTCGTGCAGTGGCACCTCCAGGATCCGGTCGACGACGCCGAGCGCCTCCGCAATGACGCCATTTACAAGGCGCAGGGGAACCGCAACCCCTACGTCGACCACCCCGAGTATGTCGCCATGATGGGGCCCTTGGACTAGCACGGTCCGGCGAGCCATGGCTCGCCGGGCCCCACATCCTGCCAGGGAAAGCGCCTACTCGAGGACGACCGCCGTCCCGTTGGCGCTGACCATGATCATGTTGCTGCCCTGGCCGCTGCCGATGGTCTCGTAGTCGAGATCCACCCCCACGATGGCCGTAGCGCCAAGGCGCTTGGCCTGCTCCATCATCTCGCCCAGGGCGATGTCCTTGGCCTTGCGCAGCTCCTGCTCGTATGAGGCCGAGCGCCCGCCGACGATGTCCCGGATGCTGGCGAAGAAGTCCTTGAAGATGTTGGCCCCGAGAATCGCTTCGCCGCCAACCAAGCCGACGTACTTGGTGATGCGCTTGCCTTCGATGGTGGAGGTGGTAGTGACGATCATGGGCGTGTCCTTTCACGAACGGGATCCTGAGCCGCCAGATCTGGCCGGCGATGGCTCGATTATACGCCAAAGGCACCTTGACCGAAGGGCCGGGGCCGGCGTAACGTGGCCATGATCCCGCCGAGACGAGCCGAAGGGCTGCGCGGGACCGAAGAGGGGGGAGACGATGAGCCGTACGAGCGTGGGACTGGTGGTCGGAACACTGCTTATCGGCCTGATGGCCGGCTGCGATTCGCCGCTCCTCCGGCAAATCGTCCAGGCCTCGCCGACTCCCTCCGTACCGCCGCCGTCCGCGCCGCCCATCACGGCCGAGAACCTCACCGGCCAATGGGTCTACGGAACCACGAACGAGCCGTCACCGGGGCCTGTCGCCGGCTGCTATCCCTGGAGCCTGTGGATCCTGGCCCAGTCGGGCCCCACGATCTCCGGGGGCATGACCACCTGCGTCGGTCCCTGCGGCTACGCGCACGAGGACTTCACGGGCACCAACAGCGTCGGCACCGTCTCCATCACGGCCATGGTCTATCAGCAGCCGGGCGTGCCGCCCTCCACGGCCAGCTACTCCTTGGTCTTCGACCCAAGGACCCAGCACCTGGTCGGCACCCGGAACGGAGAACCCTTCTGGGCCGCGCCGTTCATGCAAAAGAATGATTGCGGACCGGCCCCGCTCTAAGCCCCCCCGCCCGGTGGCGGGGGAGACGGCTTCAAGCCAGAGCCCGCGCTTAACGACCGCGCTTCTTCTTGCTCAACCCCTTGTTGACCTTGGTGGTGCCGAAGGCCGGATTCACCTTCACATAGGTGCCGTCC
>DATNQJ010000148.1:0-2422 GCA_036704085.1 Stenomitos sp. | reverse complement strand
CATGCTCATCTTCGCCTACTCGCTGCACATGCAGTCGCAGATCGCCCTGGATTCGCCGGACTCGCTCTACGTCTGGGCGCTGGTCTGGCGCGGGGTGGGCATGGGGATGGTCTTCTCGCCCCTGTCGGCCGTGACCCTCTCGGCCCTGCACCCCAGGCAGCTGGGAGCGGGTGCCGGCCTCTTCAACCTCACCCGGCAGCTCGGCGGCACCATCGGCATCGCGCTCCTGAAGACCTTCCTGCAGACCCGGACCGTCGTCCACGTCCAGCAGCTCTCGGAGACAGCCGGCCTCTCCGGGATGGGGCGCCGGACGATCGCGGGGATGTCGCAGTTCCTGATCCAGCATGGGGCCAACAGCACGACGGCCCCCGGTCAGGCGGGAGCCGTCGTGGCGAGTCTCATCCGGCGTCAGGGGAGCGTCATGGCCTTCGGCGACGCGTTCTGGGTGTCCATGGTGCTCATCGGAGCCTGCCTGGTGCCGACCTTGCTCCTCAAGCGCCGGCCGCCGGTCGTCCAGTAGGGGTCACGACGCCACCCGCGGCCGGGAGCGGAGCGGCAGGCGGGCGACGCCGTGAAGCAAGGAGTTCTCGAGCGGCCTCAGCTGCTCGCCGGGTTCCAGGTCCAGGTGCAGGCTAGGCAGGCGATCGAGCAGGAGGCGCAGGGCGATCGCCCCCTCGAGGCGCGCCAGGGGGGCCCCGAGGCAGAAGTGGACGCCGTGGCCGAACGAGATATGGGGATTGGGATGACGCGTGACGTCGAAGCGCTCGGATTCCGCGAACACGGCCTCGTCCCGGTTCGCCGAACCGATGAAGGCGAAGACCAGTTGACCCGTGCGGATGCGCTCGCCGGCAAGGAGCATGTCCTCGGTCGCCGTGCGCACCATCCACTGGGCGGGCGACCGGTAGCGGAGCATCTCCTCGATGGCCTGCGGCATCAACTCCGGCTGGCGCAACAGGGTCGCCTGGGCGTCCGGGTTTTCCAGGAGGCAGAGCATGCCGTTGGTGATCAGGTTGACGGTGGTGACGTGACCTGCGAGGAGCAGGAGCGTGCAGAAGCTGAGCACGGACTCCTCGGCCAGGCGCTCGCCTTCGAGCTCGGCCTCGAGCAGGTGGCTGATCAGATCGTCCTTGGGATCGAGCCGGCGCTGGGCGATGGCCCGACGAAAGTAGGCGTCCATCTCCGCCATGACGCCGCGCCGGCGCTCGGCGGCAGGCCCCTCGGTCAGGGCGGTCTCGAAGTCGCCGCTGAGCAAGGAGTCCGCCCACTGCTTGTACAGGGGACGGTCCGAGGCCGGGACGCCCAGCATCTCCGCGATGATGACCACGGGCAAGGGGTGGGCGAAGTCCTCGACCAGATCGAAGCCGTGCTGCGGCTCGAGGGCGTCGAGCAGCTCCCGGGCCACCGCCTCGATGCGCGGCGCCATGCGGGAGATGGCCTGGGGCGTAAAGGCCTTGGAGACCAGCCCGCGCAGCTGTCGGTGCCGGGGCGGATCGGTGGAGATGAGGCTCTCGCGGAACCCCTCGGCCGAGCGGAAGCGTGGCATCTCCGAAGTGAAGTGCGCAAAGTCCATGAGCACGGCCTTCACGTCGTCGTACCGGTACACGGCCCAGGCGTCCTGGGTCGGGTCGTACACGATGGGGCTGGTGCGCCGCCGCTCGGCGTAGAACGCGTAGGGATCGAGCTGTTGATCGCGCGGGGCAAACATCGTCATGGCATGGTTTCCTTCGAGCGTGGGGTGAGACGCCCCTACCCTAGTCGGCCAGGCTTTGGCAAGCCATGCTCGACCGCCCAAAGTTGTCGGTCAGCAGGCAAGTGGTCGGAAAGCGGGAGGTGTAGTCGCGGGGCCGTTCAGGGACGAGCGTTCGCCCACAAGTTGGCAAGTACCCTGGGATCCAGGGATGGCGGGCCCGCGAGCTGTCCTCGTGGTGAGCATCCGCTACAATGTCGCCAAGGGAATTCTGGGGGGCCGGGAAAGGCCGATGGGGCCATGGAGGAGGTAAGGGTGGGACGGGCTGCTGGTCGGATGTGCCGCTGGGGAGCCATGGGGGGAATGCTGGCGCTGCTGGTTCCCGCGCAGGCCGTGAGGGCCGAGGATGGGTTCGGCCCCTTGACGGCCGCGGACCAGGATCGGATCGACCGCGGCGAGATCGTGGTGCAGGTGGAGAAGACGTCCGACGCCCTGAAGTCCTTCCGCGCCGTGGGCCAGGTGAAGGCGCCGGCCGAGCGCGTGTATGCGGCGGTGACGGACTTCGAACACTACGCCGACCTCTTCAAGATCAAGGAGGCCCGGGTCGTGAACCGTCAGGGCAGCCACCTGTGGGTCCATGCGGTGATCGGGCTGCCGTGGCCGGTGGGCGATCGCTGGGTCACCAACGAGACCGTCCTGATGCCCGAGAGCACGATGTTCGCGTATCAGCGCCGG
>DATNQJ010000147.1:0-2694 GCA_036704085.1 Stenomitos sp. | reverse complement strand
GGGCGAGAGTCCGAGCTTCGCGAGGCGGCCGGCGATCGTGCGGACCCGGGCCTGTTGGATGTCGGAGAGCGGCGGAACCGGCAGGGCGTAAGGCTCGGTGACCTTGCCCTCGAAGTAGTCCCGGAAGCGGCGTAAGGCTCGCTCGAAGCCCTTGAAGACCCCGCGCCCGGCGATCCGCACCAGGGGGCGGAGGGCGGCGGTGCGCGGCTCGAACTCGAGGCGCAGCTGCACCCGCGTCCCGGCTCCGTCGGGCAAAAGGACCGCGCGCAAGGCGAAGGTCGCCATGGGGCCTCCGAGGTAGCGCCGCCGCACGCCGAACTCACGGCCCTCGATCCACTCGTAGGGTTGCTCTTCCCACTTCATGGGGAGGCCGTGCAGCGAGAATTGGCCCTGCCGGCGGATCCCGCCGCGCGGATCCGGGGCGTCGGTGTAACGCACCGGCGGGAGGCCCATCACCTGGTTCAGGCGGTTCGTATCGGCCAGTAGCGGCCAGACCCGTTCGGGAGGGGCCGCAAACCGCCACTCGCTCTCGAAGCGCTCGCATTGGGACAGGGAATCGTTCAAGCCCGGCCTCTTCCTCAGGAAACGGTCGCGCTCCTCATGTACCCACGTCCGGGAATCTATCGCTTGCTAGGCGCCGTGACCGTTACGGGCCACCTGCACCATGGTGAGGATGACGGGCTTGCGGCGGGTCTGCTCGTACAGGAACTTGCCCAGGGCCTCGCTGATGACCTGGCGCAGCTCCTCGGAGGCGACCCTGCCCTCCTCGCGGGCGGCATTGAGGGCCCCCACGACCGCATCCTTGGCCTCGTCGGCCATGGCCTCGAGGTCCCTGGCAAAGAGGAAGCCCTGACTGAGGAGGCTGGGGCCGTCCACCAGGTACCCGTCCTCGTCCACCGTGACGGCAGTGGTAACGACGCCCTCGGTGGCGAGTTTCTGGCGATCGCGCATGACCGCGGGCCCGAGGTCCGTGATCCGGCCGCCGTCCACCAACACCGGGCTCGCCTTGAAGGTGCCCACCACCTTGGCGTGCTCCTCCGAGAACTCGAGGATGTCGCCGTTCTCGAGCACGAAGACGTGGTCCGCCGGGAGGCCCGTGGCGACCGCGAGCTCGCCGTGCTTGATGAGCTGGCGGGTCTCGCCGTGGATGGGGATGAAGTACTTGGGCTTGGTCAACACGAGCATCAGCCGCAGCTCCTCGCGGCTGGCGTGCCCCGAGACGTGCTTGGCCGCCCCCGGCGCGTTGGAGCGGTTGGTCTCGTAGACCACCGTGGCCCCGCGCTCGAAGAGCTTGTTGATGATGCGCGTCACCGCCCGCTCGTTGCCCGGGATGGGGATGGCCGAGAGGATGATGGTGTCGCCCGCGATGACGTTGATGTGCTTGTGCTCGTGGTGCGCGATGCGCGCGAGCCCCGAGGTCGGCTCGCCCTGGGAGCCCGTGGTGACGATGCAGACCTCGTGGTGGGGCAGGTCGTTGATCTTGTCGATGGGCAGCACCAGGCCCTCGGGGATCTCGAGGAAGCCGTGCTTCTTGGCCTGCTCGGCCATCTTCTGCAGGGAGCGGCCGATGAGGGCCACCTTGCGGCCGTAGCGCTCGGCGAGCTTGCAGATGGACTGGATCCGGTGCACGCTCGAGGAGAAGGTCGCCACGACCACGCGGTTCTTGGCGGTGGCGAAGGAGGCGTCGAGGCCCATCTCCACCATGCGCTCGGAGGGGGTGAAGCCCTCGCGCGTGGCGTTGGTCGAGTCGCTCAGAAGGACGAGCACGCCCTTCTCGCCCATCTCGGCGAACTTGTAGAAGTCGAAGAACTGGCCGTCGACCGGCGTCTGGTCCATCTTGAAGTCGCCGGTGTAGATGACCGTCCCCGCGGGGGTGTGGACCGCGATCGAGCAGGCATCCGGGATCGAGTGATTGACCCGGACGTATTCGATGACGCTCTCGCCGGCGGGCACGCGATCGCGCGGGGCGACCACCTGGACGGTGACCTTGCCGCGCAGGGCCGCATGCTCCTTGAGCTTGTTTTCGATGAGGCCCGCGGTCAGGGGGGTGGCGAAGACGGTCGGGATGGGGTCGAGCAGCTTCAGCAAATACGGCAGGCCGCCGATGTGGTCCTCGTGGCCGTGCGTGATGTAGATGCCGCGCAGCTTGTCCTGGTGCTCGACCACGTAGGAGAAGTCGGGCAGGACGTAGTCGATGCCGTGCATCTCCTCGGAGGGAAAGGCGAAGCCGCAGTCGAGAATGAAGAGATCGGCGTCGGTCTCGACGCCCCACATGTTCTTGCCGATCTCGCCCAGGCCGCCAAGCGGCAGGATGCGGACGGATGGATGGGTCAATTAAGCCTCCACGGCTACTCTAGTGAGGTTGAGGTCCTCAAGAATCGCTCGCACGCGCGCCAGCTCGGCCTCGGTGCACTCGACCAAGGGCAGGCGGACGCCGCCGACGTCCAGGCCGGCCATCTGGAGGGCCGCCTTGACCGGCGCGGGCGAAGGAGCGATGAACAAACCGTTGAACAAGTCCCACAGCCGGTAGTGCAGCTCGCGCGCCAGGGTCCAGTTGCCCTCGACGCACGCGTCGACCAGCCGGTGCAGGTCGCGCCCTGCGAGGTGGCTCGCCACCGAGATGACGCCGTAGCCGCCCACGCTCATCATCGGCAGGGTCAGGCTGTCGTTGCCCGAGTAGAGCATGAAGCTCTC
>DATNQJ010000146.1:0-2613 GCA_036704085.1 Stenomitos sp. | reverse complement strand
GGGGAACCGCGCGTTCCGAGGCCTCGTCTGAGCCTTTGAGGCCCGTGCCGTTGTCGCGCCGGGCTCGGCGCGCTACCATGAAGCCGACCGTGTACCCGTAGGAGTCAAGATGATACGCCTTCGCCGTCCCTTCGTCCTCTTCGCGATCGCCCTGTCCGTCTCGCTGGCCACGCCGGCCCTGGCGAGTCTCGCCTCGGACACCTTCCAGGACGTCCCCAAGGGCCACTGGGCCGAGCAGGGCGTGGCCGAGGTGGCCATCAAGCGCGACCTCATGAAGGGCTACCCCGACGGGACCTTCCGGGGCGATCGCCCCTTCACGCGGACGCAGTTCGTCGATAGCCTCGTGAGCCTCTTGAAGGAGCTCGAGACGCTCTCCAAGACATCCTGGCGGCCCGCCGAGCATCCCTTCAACGCCTATGCGGACGTCACGCCCGGTCCGGATCGCGACCACCTCTTGATGATCGCCAACGATTACGGCCTCTTCGAAGGGGTGCCGGGCATCACGCCCGATCGGTTCAGCCCGGACACGCCCGTCACCCGCTACGAGATGGCGAAGATCATCGACAACCTCATGCGCCTCGCCGAGGCCAAGGACGTGGTGCGTCCGCGCGGCAAGGTGGGCAGCGGCCCGACCTTCTCGGACGTGAGCCGGAAGGACTGGGCCTACCCGGCGGTCGTCGACGTCTCGCAGCGCTACAAGGTCATGGTGGGCTTCCCGGACGGAACCTTCCGGGGCCCCGAGAAGCTGACGCGCTACCAGTACGCCCAGGCCATCTCCCAGACGGTGCCGCAGATCCGGGCGCTCATCGCCGAGACGGGCCAGCTCAAGGCGGCCGAGAAGATGTCGTCGGGCCCCCGGCGCTACCAGGACCTGGAGCCCTACCGCCTGGAGCTCGCCTCCGGCGTTACGGGAGGTCTGCCTGCCAATGGCAGCGGGCAGATGAGCCAGGCCCTGAGCTTCCGCTACGTCGGCTATCCGACGCCCTGGTTCGTGCTCTCGGACACGCGGTTGCAGCTCCAGAGCGGCGCCTTGGCGGGCCTCGGGACCAGTTCGTCGGCCGGGACGTCCCTCGACGAGAGCCTCGGCCTCATGGTCCAGCTCCCGATGCTCGGGCCGGTGCAGGTGCAGCCTTACCTGGGGCTCAGGGCCTATGCCGACTTCGCGCCGGGTGAGAGCTACCTCTTCATGGGACCGGGCGCGGGCCTGGTCACTTATTATCGGCCGTCCGCGAGCCCCTGGGGTGTGTTCCTCAAGGGCGGATTGTCCAGCATGCTGTTGGGATCTCAGCTCGCGGGGAGCAACCCGACGGATCCGACCCCTTCGGGGCTCGTCCTGGTCACGTCCGAGGCCGGTGTCGAGTACCACGTCGCCCCCCAAATGGCGATCACCGCGGGGCTCAACTACTGGGAGGCTCCGGTCGGGTATCTGACGGGGGTGGCCCCCTTCGGCAAGGCCAGCCACACCGGCCTGGCGCTCGGCCTGCAGCTGGGCTTCTAGGAACCGGCGTCGGGGAGCTCGAACCAGAAGCAGCTCCCCTCTCCGGGCTTGCTGTCGACGCCGATCCGCCCGCCATGGGCCTCCACCAGGGCCTTGGAGATGCAGAGGCCGAGCCCCGTACCGCCGACGGGGCGGGTGGGGCTCATGTCGAGCTGCTTGAATAGTGTGAACACCTTGCCCACATCCTCGGGAGCGATACCGGGACCGGTGTCGAAGACCTCCACCCGGATGCCTCGCGGCTGCTGCGTGGCCCGGACCAGGATCCGTCCCCCTTCGGGCGTGAAGCGGATCGCGTTCCCGACCAGGTTGGAGAAGACCTGCCGGATCCGGCGGTGATCGACCATGAGCGGCCTGGCGATGCGGATGTCGGCATCCAGCTGCTGCCTCCGGTGCTCGGCCAGGGGGCGCAGCTGAAGGAGCGCCTCATGCACCAGGTC
Organism: Stenomitos sp.; assembly: GCA_036704085.1. Classification (GTDB taxonomy): domain Bacteria; phylum Cyanobacteriota; class Sericytochromatia; order S15B-MN24; family UBA4093; genus DATNQJ01. The sequence goes on along the minus strand of DATNQJ010000146.1, from coordinate 678 downwards.
GCCGAAGGGCTCCTCGGTGAGGGTCAGCTGGAACTTGTCCGCCGCCATCTGTCCCATGTCCAGGAGGTCGTTGATGAGCTCGAGCAGGCGCACGGAGCCTTCCTGGATCCGCTGCACCTCCAGGCGCTGCTGCTCGTTGAGCGGACCGTTCACCTCGTCGCCGAGGATGCTCGCGAAGCCCATGATGAAGTTGAGCGGAGTCTTGAGCTCGTGGCTGATCACCGACAGGAACTCGTCCTTGTAGCGATCCGACGCCTTGAGCTCCCGGTTGGCCCGCTCGAGGTCTTCGGTCCGGGTGGCGATCGCCCGCTCCAGGGCAACCCGCTCCGTGACCTCGAAGCCGATCGAGGTGAAGCCCAGGAGCACCCCGTCCCGGTCATGGACCGGGCGAACGGTGTAGTCCCAGTAGGTGTCTCGAACCGTTCCGTCCGCCAGCCGGATGGGAACGTGGCTGCTCAACGAGGTGAGCGTCCGGCCTTCGACGCAGACCGCCTGATGCATCCGGTCCATTTCTGCCTGACCGCCGGGGAACACGTCCAGGAAGTGCCGACCCAGCATCTGGTCGACGGTCTGGCCTAGCATCGTCGCGGTCTGGTGCGTGACCATGCGGTAGATCCAGTTCGTATCGAGAAAGACAAAGGTCGCCGCGAGGTTCTGGATGATGTCCCCGAGCACATC
>DATNQJ010000145.1:0-7147 GCA_036704085.1 Stenomitos sp. | reverse complement strand
GAGGATATCCGCATGCCATACGGGCAGCATCCCCATGGCGGCGCCGCGACGCCGTCCTCCGCGGGCAAGGACCTCTAGGTCGGACGCAAATCCCTCCAGCCAGCGGACGGGGCCCCCCGCAAAGCCGGCAGCCGTGTCCTCCGCCGCATGGAGACGCCCGAAACTCAGCCCCACGCCCCCTCCGGCCGCCAGGATCGGAGCCATGAGTCCCCGGGTCTCGAAGATGCCGTGCAGACTGTCATCGAGGGGAAGGACGAAGCAGCCGGAAAGGAGGCCTTCCGGCTGGCCGGCGTTCATGAGCGTCGGGCTGTTGGGAAGGAACTCCCGAGAGGCCATCAGCTCGTAGAAGCGGGATTCGGCCAGTTCGGGCTGCTCGTCTGGCTGGGCAATCGCCTTGGCGACCCGGCGCAGCAGCCCTGAGGGCGACTCGGAAACGTTACCAAACCGATCCCGCCGCAAGTAGCGGCGCTTCAAAAGGTTGCCGGCAAGCGGTTCGAGATCGAATTCGGACGGCATGGTTCCACCCCCAGAAGCTTCCGATCGAAGCGCGGATCGTAACAACACGATACATCTGATCGAAGCCGTCCAAAGTGGGGGGAGATCCACTCCCCTACCGATCCAGGTCATCGTGGCTCGCTGGTAGGAGCGTTCGATTCCTTTCCCGCCATGGTTGGTTGGCGGAGAGGTCGGGATCAGGTCAAATCGCCCTTGTTTGTTCCAATTCCGTCGCGGCGGATCCATCATGAGCCATGCTGAGCGCGCGCCATGCCTCGGAGGACGTGATCATGAGGGCCATGCTGCGAAGGGCGACGCATTCGCTGCATCAATCGGTCGAGCGGAGATTGGCGTCCCTGCTCCAAAGGGACTCCCTCGACGGGTATCGTGCCCTCTTGCTGACCTATTATGGCTTCATGCCTCCCCTTGAAGACCAGGTCTTTCGGATCCTGGGCCATGGTGCCTTTCCACACGGCTACGAGCTGAGGCCGCGCGGCCCGCTCCTGGCCCGCGACTTGCGCGCCCTCGGCCTTTCCGAAGGGGTCCTCGCCGCCGTCGCCCGGTGCCCAGACATCCCTCGCATCGAGACGAAACACCAAGCCTTGGGATGCCTCTACGTCCTCGAGGGATCCACGCTCGGGGGGCAGTTTCTCTACCGGCACTTCGAGGCCAAACTGCCTATCACTCCGACCGCTGGCGGATCCTACCTCTACGGAGACGGCCCCGAGACCGCCATCCGGTGGCGACGCTTCATCTCCGTCCTGGATGCGGAACCGGCGACTGAAACCGCCCGAAATGCGGCGATAGACGCTGCTTGCCGCACGTTCCGCGCGCTCGAGGACTGGATCGGTGCCCGCCTGACGGGAGGCAAAGATGGTTGAGCCCCTCCATGCCTCCGCCGAGTTCCGTCTCGCGAGCACCTGGTGTGACGAGCTTCCCATCCGCACCCCCGGAAGCATCCAGCCCTTCGGCGCGTTGCTCGTGATGGAGCGCTCGTCGCTTACGATCCGTCAAGCCAGTGCCAATGCCTCCGAGCTGTTGCGGATTCCGCTCCCGCGCCTCCTCACCATGGCGCTCCCTGACCTGGTGCCGCTCGAGAGTCAGGCCGCCCTGGTCGACGCCATCGCCAAGCTCAACGATCGGGCGTTCATTCCCCTCCGGCTCGGCCTCCATGAGCGGGTCATGACGTTCGACGGCACGCTTCACCCCATGGGACGGTGGTTGATCCTGGAGCTCGAGGTGGCAAGCCATGAGTTGTTTTCGGCGTTCCGGACCACGACCGCCGCCATGCTGGATCGCCTGACCGGGGCCCCTACCCTTGAGGACCTGCTCGAGCGAACGGTAACGGAAATGCGCGCGCTCACCGGGTACGACCGGGTCATGATCTACCGGTTTGACCCCGACATGCACGGCCACGTGCTGGCCGAGGCGCGCGATCCGGCGATGGAGCCTTATCTGGGCTTCCACTTCCCGGCATCGGACATCCCCCGGCAGGCGCGCGACTTGTATCAGCAGAGCTGGATTCGGCTCATTCGGGATCGCGAGGAGTCGCCCGTTCCGTTGGTTCCCTCGCAGCCCCCCGGTTTCGAGGGGCCCACTGACCTTGGGCCTTGCGTCCTGCGCAGTATTGCCCCCATCCACGTGGAGTACCTGCGCACCATGGGCATTCGCTCCAGCATGTCCATCTCCCTGATGAGCGGAACTCGGCTTTGGGGCCTGATCGCTTGTCACCACCGCAATCCCCGCTTGATTCCCTTCCACGATCGCATGGCCTGCGAGGTCATCGGAGCACGCCTCTCAGCCGAGATCGCCCTGCATGAGCAGCGCACTGCCGCTGCCCGCCTGGTGGCGATGCAGGCCCTTCAGCATCGCCTCGCAGCGGATGCCCAGCGGCGCGGGGGGACCCTTGCGGCCCTTCGCTCCCACCTGCCCGAGATCGCGGAGCTCATCGGAGCGGAAGGGGCGGCAATCGTCGGATCCAGAGAGACCTTCACCGCCGGTAAGACCCCCGATACCCCCGGTATCGAGCGCCTTGCGGATTGGATCCTGGGACGTCCCCTTCACAACTGCTGGGTGACCAGTTCGCTTTCCGCCCAATGGCCGGAGGGCGCCCAGCTGGGCGATCACGCGGCCGGCGTGATGGCCCTGCGTCTGGAGAAGGGCCAGCCGAACCTCCTCTTGATCTTTCGCCCGGAAATCGTTCGGGAACTGACCTGGGGCGGGGATCCCAACCGGGCCGTCGAGGTCAAGCCGGAGGGGAACCGGCTGGGTCCCCGGAATTCCCTGGCCGCCTGGAAGGAGACCGTCAAGGGACTTGCCGCCTACTGGGATACCGCCGACGTCCGATTCGCCCGCGAGCTCTTGGTCACCCTTCGGCGGCAGCTGTTCTATGAACGTCGCCATGCCTCCGCCCAAGAGCAGGATGCCGTGGACGTCATGCGGCGAAAGCTCCTCAATATCATCTCCCACGAGCTTCGCACCCCCCTGACGGCCATCGAGGCCTATGCGGAGTTCCTCTCGGAGGGGATTGCGGGCGAGTCGGCAAGCGAGCAGCGGCAGTTCGTCTCGCAGATTCGGATCGGGGCCGAGCGCCTGGAAACCACGATCGACCGCATGCTCGAGGCCGCTCAGCTCGAAGCGGGTACCCTCCCGATGTGCCGTGCCCCCGTCGATCTCCGGGACGTGGCCCGCCGCGCGCTGGCCGAGGCGGCCCCCGCCGCGGCGGCCAAGTCGATCCGCGTGGACGAGCTCGCGCTACCTCGGACCTTCTGCACCGTGGATGAGGCGAGAATCGAAGGCGTGCTGCGGCAACTCCTCGACAACGCCATCAAGTTCAGCCCGGCCGGGAGCCGGGTGTCCCTCCACCTGGAACGGCTCGACCATCAAGTCCGGATCCAAGTCTCGGATACCGGTATCGGACTCTCGCCGACCGAACTGTCTCACGTCTTCGAGAAGTTCTACCAGGCGGACATCGAAACCAGCCGTGCCTTCGGAGGCCTTGGCCTCGGGCTCTTCATCGCCAAGGAAGTCGTCAAGGCTCACGGTGGCAGAATGGGGGCCCTGAGTGAGCCCGGGCGTGGCAGCACGTTCTGGTTCACCCTGCCCTGCTGACGGCAGCATGTCCAGCAATGGCGCTTCCCAAGCCACCGCGAGGTCCCGTCCGAACGGACGGGACCTCGCGGCTGGATCGAGTTGGGGGGCGACCGTCATGAGGGAGGTTCAGGCGCCCAGTTGAGGCAGGCTGGCCACGGGCATCGATCGAAGGTAGGCGGCAAACTTCTCTGCGGGCAACGGCTTGCTGAAGTAGAAGCCCTGGGCCACGTCGCAGCCGATGGATCGCAGGAACGCGATCTGCTCGCCCGTCTCGGTGCCCTCGGCCACGACGTTCAGGTCGAGGTTATGGCCGAGCGTCGTGATCGCCTTGATGATGGCCCGGCTATCGGTGTCCTGTACGGCCTCCTTCACGAAGGAACGATCGATCTTCATGGTGTTGATGGGGAACCGGTGCAGGTAGCTGAGAGACGAGTACCCGGTCCCGAAGTCATCCACGGCGAACTGGACTCCGATCTCGCTTAGACGGGCGAGCGTGGCGATGGTTTCTTCGACCTTCTCCATGAGAATGCCTTCCGTCAACTCGAGCTCCAGGTACTCCGGGGCGAGGCCCGTCTCGGCGAGGACCCGCGTCACCATCGTCAGGAGGTTCTGGCGCTTGAAGTGACAGCCGGAAAGATTCACGGAGACCCGAACCGGATCGAGCCCCTGCCGCTGCCATCGGCAGCTCTGCTCGCAGACCTCTTGCAGCACCCACTCGGTGATCGGGATGATGAGCCCCGTGTCCTCGGCCAAGGGAATGAACTTGGCAGGCGAAACCAGGCCCAGCTCGGGATGTTGCCAACGGACCAGGGCCTCGGCCCCCAAGACCCGACCGGACTTGAGGCTGATCTGGGGCTGGTAGTGAACGAGCAACTCGCCCTTGTTCAACGCCTTGCGCAGGTGCTGCTCGAGGATGATCCGCTCCGGGGATCGCGCTCCCATCACCTCGGAATAGAGGGCGTAGTGGTTCCGGTTCTCCTTGGCCCGATCGAGCGCATTCTCCGCCTGGCAGAGCAGGGACTCGGGGTCGGGCCCATGGTCGGGGTAAAGGCTGATGCCGATGCTGGTCGTCACGTAGAGTTCCTGGCCCGCGATACGGAAGGGCTGGGCGAAGAGGTCGAGCAGACGCTGGGCGTAAGCCGCGGCCTCCTCCGCGTTCGTGACGCGCGGCAGCAGGATGGCGAACTCGTCCCCGCCGAGGCGGGCGACGTGATCGTACTTGTTGACCAGCGAGAGCAGGCGCACTGCCACCTGCTGGATGAGGCGATCGCCCATCTCGTGGCCCAGCGAGTCGTTGACGAACTTGAAGCGGTCGAGGTCGAGGACCATGAGTGCCAACTGCCCGCCCTCGAGTTGCGCCTGGACCCTGGCCTGGTTGAGGCGATCGGTGAAGAGGCGCCGGTTCGGCAGATGGGTCAAGGGATCGGAATGCATGAGCTGCTGGATCAACTGCTGCGAGCGGTTCCGTTCGATGATGCGACCCATGTGGACGCCGATCTGGGCCATGACGTCGAGGAGCGACAGGTCCGGCTCCATGGCCTCGGTGGCAAAGAACTCCATGACGCCAGCCACCTCGGTCCCGACCATGATGGGCAAGCTGATGGCCGCCTTGAGGCCCGCTTCTCGCGCCTGGTCGGCTCGCCAGAAGTTCGGATCGCAGGTGACGTCCGGGATCCAGATCGGCCGGCCTTGCGCGAAGGTGCTGCCGACCATGCCGCCCCCCGCCGGGAAGGTGATGGTCTCGCTGTGCTCCTGGAAGCAACGGAACCGGACCGGATCGGCCAGGTACCAGACGGATCCGGCCTTCAGCAGCTTGGGGTCGTCCTGGCTGGGATAATAGATGTGACCCACCGGCCATTCCGTCAGGGTGCAGATCTGGGTGATGCAGCGCAGCATGGCGGCATCGATACTGGTCGCTTCGTCGATCGTGACGGTAATGGCCTGGAACAGGCCCGTGAGCGAAAGCTCCTTCTTCAAGCTGTCCTCAGCATGCTTGCGCTCCGAGATGTCGACGACCACCGTCCGGCTGCGCACGAAGTTGTCCGCCGCGTCGGCGATGGCCGTGGAGTTCAAGAGGACGGGGATCTGGCGTCCGCTTCGCGTCTCCAGGCGCACCTCGATCTTCTCCCGGCCTTGCTGTGTGATGAGGCGTGTGAGGTGGGCCTCGAAGCCGCTCGCCGAATCGGCCGCCAGGAACTCGAGGACCGAATGCCCGACCAGGTCGCGATGCTCGTAGCCCAGCAGCGCCTTCATGGAGTGATTGATGAAGAGGATCCGGCCGATCGGGTCCAGCGACAGGTAGCCACAGGGCGCATTCTGGAAGAAATCCTCGTAATCCTGACAAGGGCAAGCCTCGGGCTCCCTCACCATCGTCAGCTCGTTTTGCAATGCTCTTCGTCCTTTCGATGACCTTTTAGTCACAGCCCTAGCTATAGCCAAGGTAGCTGAAGGCTTGGATCCGGAAAATCTACCTGGACACGTTTTCACCGCCCTTCGCTCCCAGCTCACACCGCCGAGGGAAAGCCACGCCCGTGCTGGCCCTAGGGCGCTCCCAACCCGGCGCGGCAGCACGGACGATTGAAGGATTCTGCCCACCGATCGAGTAGAACCACTCAGATCCGTCCATAGGGTCACAATACTCAGCGCCAGACGACCAGCTGGTCAGAATTACTCGACTTCTTCCGGCTCCGTAGAAACTCCCGAAGGTCTGGGGGACCAGGCTGCTTATCATCGCTCTCCTGACCCCGCACGACACCGATTGCCTACCGAGGAGAGAAGGATGATTCGCGGCTTGAAGATTCGGTTCATCTTGATGGCCATGATCGGCCTCTTGGCGCTCATGGCCGGCGCGTTACTGCTCAAAGAGGGGAGCCGAGTCGCCACCGACGCCCAGAAGACCGAGTGGCTCCAGCAGGCCAACCGCATGGCGGACGACATCCTGACAGCCAACGGCGCCGAGGCCCAGGAGCGCGGCCTCACGGCCGAAGCCATCTCGCATCCGCGCACGGTTTCGGCCGTGACGCGCGAGCAGATCCGGCAGCGCCGTGCCGCTGGAGATGCTGCCTACCAAGATGCCCTGGGCCTCGCCCAGCGCATGGCGGCTGGCAAGGCCGGGCATCCGCTTACGAACAGCCTGGCGCAGCTCGACGAGCGCCGGAAGCGGTTGGAGAGCTTACGCTCGGAGGTCGACCGAGCCTTCGAGACTCAGGTGCCGACGGTGGCCCCCAAGGAATGGATCGCGGCCTGTACCGACTTCATCGACGCCCTGGCGCAGGTCCGGCGCGACGCCTTCACCGCCCGCGATTCCCTGGACGAGGCCTACCGCAACAACCTCCAGATCAAGGAGCTCATCTTCCTGGCAGCCGAACATGCCGGCCGGGAGCGCGCGACCATCGGGGCGGTGATCGCCCAGGGACGGTCCCTCACCCCGGAGGAAAAGGGGATCCTGGCTCGCAACCGTGCCATCGTCGACCAGAATCTCGATACCCTGCAGCGGCTCACGCAACAGGCTGAGCCCGGCTCACGGCTCGGTGTGGCCGTCCAGGCGATGAAGGGGGAG
>DATNQJ010000144.1:0-20838 GCA_036704085.1 Stenomitos sp. | reverse complement strand
CCAGTGACGGGGCTCCCGGTGGGGGTCATGCCGCTGAACGTGCGCATGACCTGTACGATACCCACCTCGGGGGCCACCCAGTAGACGGCATCCATGCCACCGTCGACCGGGCCACGATGCTCATGGATCGTCAGGCACGTGTAGGTCTTGTTCGGCGTCTCGAGCAGCTGGTCGGTCGCCTCGAGCCACATCTTGCCATCGGGCGGCATGAGGGCCCCTTCCGGGGTCATGGCCTGGTTCGGCACGAAGAAGGACGAGGTCGAGATACCCTGAAACTCGGTGCGCACCGTATCCCAACCGACGGCGCCGTCCATCAGGATCCGGAAGGAATCCGTCGCGTCGCGGTGCTCCGTGTGATTATCCGGATAGGTCCAATCCTCCGCGCGCACGACCAGCGGGCCGCCGTTACCCGGCATCACGTTTTCGTGGAAGACCGCCGTTCTCGTGTGCTGCCCGAGATCGTCCGTGGAGGCCTCGGACACGTCGTACGTCCGGCCGGTGACTCCCGGAGCGGGCGCGAAGTAGTCCCTGGGCACGAACTGACCCGGCGGGGGAGGAGTCGGGTCGCCAGGCTGCGGGGTCTGGCCCGGGTCCGGGGTTTGATTCGGGTCCGGCGTCGGATCGATCGAATAGGTCCCGGACATCATGGGCCCGAGGGGCAGCCAGTCCGAACGGCCCTCGCTGCTCAGGCCGATATAGACCTGGGCCAAGGTACGGCGACCGATCAGCAGGGGCACCAGGGTGCTCCCCTCCCCGATCTGGTTGGAGTTGCTGTCGAACAGCTTCACCCGGACCACGGCGTCACCGCCCGGCAGCCCCGAGAAGTCGACCGTATCGCGCTGCAAGTCGGTCGGCGTGAAGGTACGGACGTCCGGCTCCCGATTCGGCAGCTCGATGCCCACCGAGAGGCTCGTCACGTCGCTGACGAGCGCCTGGGTCTTCCGACCCAGATCCAGCGTCAAATGGAGGCTCGCGCCCTGCGCCATCACCTGCCCGGCCGGCTTCACGAGCAAGCCCGGCGGGGTGGTGCAGCCCGCCGCCACGAGGACGGCCACGGCCAGCGCGTGGAAGGGATTCAGTCTCATGATCGTGCTTCCCATCTTGTTACACCCCACTCCCCACCGTGGTGATCCGCACCATCGTCGAGAGGGTCATGCCTCCCTCCGAGACGACCTCCTTGACGAGGCCATTCGGGTCGTACCACCGGTCGATGGTCTGTTCGTGATCCTGGCCGTCGATGGTGAAGAGGTTCGACCAGCGGAAGTGGCGCACCTTCTCGAAGTTCTCGAACGTTTGCAAGGTCTCGATGTACTGCGCATGCTCGGGGATGAAGTACCAGGTCTCGAAATCGAGGCCCAGGTCCGTCCCCGGCCACTGCTGGTCGCCGATCATGCGGGTGATGGTGTTACGGTTCGTGTCGTCATGATGCACGGAGGCAAAGCGCACCGACTGGGTGCCCGCGTCCGTCTGGAGCTCGAAGGTCTTGTCCCAGTAGTTCGGCCACGTCATGCGGAAGACGTCGTCGTAGCCGTCCTTGAGATCCAGGTTCCGGTAGTCCTTGCGCAGGGTGTCGACCTTGACGCCCACGTCCACGGCGGCCGAGCCGCCCTGGATGAAGACGAAGGCCGCGCGGGTCTCGAAGCCCGGACGCAACGCGATGTTCTGCTTCTGGGTGTCGACCACCTCGTTGGTCTCGACGTCGGTCAAGACGGCCGTCAGGGTCCCGTTCTCGGGCGGAAGGTCCGAGAAGGTCGCCGACTCGCCGTCCTGGACGCTCAGCGTCTGGTAGCGCTTGGCGGGATCGGTCGCGTAGGGCAGCTCGAGCCGCAGTTCGATGGCCAGGTTGGCGATCGACTGGGTCTGGAGACCCTGACGCGAAACGGTGACCTTGAGGCTGGACTTGGCCTGGGCCGTCGTGCCCGTGACCTTGTCCAGACTGAGCAGCGAGCCGGGCTGCAGGGTGCAGCCGCCCATCACCAGCATCGAGAGGGCGAGGGCACCGGCCAGGATGATACGGTTCTGTTTAAACATGGGCCTCACTCTCCCTACTTGACCGTTGCAGCGACCGGCTGGAAGCCGGTCATGTCGTAGGTGCGGGTCACCCGACGCGGGAACTGGTCGTACGGGCTCTTCTCGAGACGGGTATCGACCGCCCGCACGACGCCCAGCCCCGGAACCACCCAGACGTCACGGAAGGTACCCGAGGTCTGGAAGCCATCCGGGCTCATGTTGGGCCCGACGTACTGCGGCAGGTTGTAGAAGTAATGCGTGGCCGGCTTCTGGTAACCGCTCGGAAGCATGACCTCCTCCTGGCCCACGTTCTGGATGGCGCCCGCGGCCCGGAGCCGGAACATGAAGCCCAGCAACCAGTTTTCGCCGGTGTCCCCCGGAGTCAGGTAATCCCAGGTCATGGGCTGGCCGTTGTTGTAGTTGGAGGCCACAATCTCGGCCATTCCGTCGTCGTCGGTGAGGCGGAGCTTGCAGGTGTTGGTATAGGGCTGCGAATACGGGCCGCCGTAGTCCTCCGTGACCCGGTAGGTCCACTGGGTTCCCGAGGCGATGGGCACGTTGAACGACTCCGAGGCGAGGTCGATCGTCTCGGGAGCGGCCGACGTGTGCGCGGGGGCATCGGTGCCCTCCTGCAGGGTGACCGTCGCCGAGGCCGAGGCCACCTTGGGCATGGTCACCTCGATGCGGTTCGAGTTCACGCCGTCCACGACGACCCCCAGGTACAGCTTCTGGGTATCGTCACCGTGGAAGTAGTTCCAGAGGCGATCCGTCAGACGGCCGGAGTATTCCATCTGATCCGGAATCGTCACTTCCATCTGGGTGTCGGAAATCACGTTGACGGCCGATCCGGGCAGGTTGACCTGGTAGTTGTACTGGTAAGGGAAGGGGGAGTACTGGTTCGAGAAGACCCCTTCCGACTCCAGGTAGGCCGTCGCCCAGAAGTTCTTGCTCTTGCCGAAGCCCGAGCCCGTGATGACCACCTTGTCGTCGGTCTTGAAGGCGGTCGGGTTGACCGTCGTGACCTGGGGCGCATCCGGGATCAGGATATCGAGGGTCACATAGGCGTTGAAGCCCGCGACCACATCGATGACGCGCTCGGCGGAGCCGACTTCTCCGTCGGATTCGTCGTACAACACCGCCTTCACCTTGACCCCTTCCTGCTGGGGCAGGGTCCAGTTGAAGTTGCTGGAGTAGGTGTCGATCCGGTTTCCGTAGTTCGGCGAACGTCCGGCCTCGGCGGTGCCCAGTTGGCCGTTGTCCTTGTCCGTGAGGGTGACGACCACCCTGGCGGCACGATCAGGGATGGCCTGCGTCTGCAGGCCGCCCTTCTGGGGCCAGTGGACGTTGAGTTGCAGGGTTCCCGTGTTCTGGGCGGCCTGGGTGGAGGCCACCTTGCTAGCCGTGTCGAGCTTGGTGAGGGACCCGGGAGCGACGCACCCAGCGATCGCCACCGAGGCCGCCAGCGCGACGAGCTTGTATACAGCGTTATTCTTCATCGCAGTCACCTATCGCACATCGACGCGGACGTCGCCCGTCGTCTGCCCCGAGAAGAAGCCAGGGGTCAGACGATAGGTCTTCCCATCCTGCAGCCTGAGCTCCGGCCAGTAGGCAATGTGATTCGGGTCGGCCTTGGAGTCGAAGGTCCAATCCAGGTTGCCGATGACCGTGTTGGAGGGAACGTCCACGAAGCGTGCCGAAATGACCGCCTTGCCCGTGGCCGGATCCACGTGGACCACACCCTCGAGCTTGAGGAACTCCTTCTGGTCGGTCAGCGCGAAGCCGACGTCACCCGAGACCACGGCCGAGCGACCGCCCACCGTACCAATCTTGGCGTTGGCGCCGAGCTCCAGCAGGAAGTCGCTGAAGTTACCGTCGTTGTCCTTGAGGTGCAGCTGGGTCTTGGTCTGAAGGCCCATCAGGTCGTCGGTGACCCGGATGTCCGAGGTCGCCTGAGCCGACGGCACCTGGGCCTGGATCAGCGCGTGGGTCGGCAAGTAGGCCGGCAGGGCCACCGGCTGCGAGCCGGGGTAGTCCGTGGCCGACCCGGGGTAGTTCGTGGCCGACCCGGTGGGGTACACCTTCGGCGCCATGTTCTCCTGGATCAGGCGGTAGAAGGGCGAGGCGCTCAGGTCGCGGAAGCCATCCAAGGCACCGCTCAGCCGGAAGCTCTTCGCGTCCAGGCCCTGGGGCGTGACGCTCGCGCCGACCTTCACGGAGGACAGCGTGTGCTCATCCGGCCGCAGACCTCCAAAGAAGGTGACGGACTGGGTGGCCTGCTGTCCGTTGACCAGGCCGTCCAGCATGACCGTGAGGGCCGGTTCGGGGATCCAGTTGCCCGCCGTGACCGCGACGTTCAGGTCTGCCGACGAGCCATCCCCACCCTGGGCGGCAGGGGCGACGGCGAAGTCCGCCGTGTGGGTGCCGCCGAGATCCTGGTAGGTGTGGGTAAGGACGTAACCCGGCCAGTAAAGGTTGGTCATGACCCCGTTCAGGATGTCCATGTACTGGGTCGAATCGTTTGGATTGAACAGGCGAACGGGAGTGGAGGTGCCGCTCACGCGCACGCCAATGCCGCCGGAATAGGTATGGAGGCCGAAGCCACCGAACGACGCCGTCCTGAGGTCGCCCGGCATGGGCGTCTGGTTGGGATCCGGCGAGTAATTGGGATCCGGGGTGTAGTAGGGAGCGGGCTCGTTGTGCGGCTTGAACGGGAAGTGTTCGAGGATCGCCTGCACGGCTGCGTTTACGTCCCTGGCCTCCGGCGAGTCGCCGTAGGTCTTGAAGTGGTCGAAGCGCGAGAAGTAGTTCTGGATGTTGTGCAGCAGGGTGAGCTGCTGGTTGATCCGCGCGTCGATCTCGAGCTGAGCGTTTGCGGCGGACCCCTTCACCAGGGTGACCGTCACGCCCGTCGCCGTGTTATCACGGATGCGCACGTCCAGCACCTTGCCGACCGCCACCTCGTTGCCCGAGCCATCCAGGGCCCGGACGAAGACGTCCACCAGCTTGAGCGTCGGGTCGAGGGGGAATACCACGTCCGAGACGCTCGTGCCATTGGTGGGACGGGCGATGCTCTTGCGGTCGATGGGAGTCCCATCCTTGGCCTTGATGGTGACCTCGAGGGACTCGGCCTCCTGCGGGATCTCCTGGGACTGGTAGGCCGCCCGCTCGGGCCAGCGCACCTGGAAGAAGAGCGAGCTCTTCTGAGTGACCACGCTGCTCGCACCGGACGAATCCTTGGTGAGCTGCGGGAGACCCAATCGGTTCGGAACGACGCTGGTACAGCCGACCAGGCTCAAGGCCAGCACGAGCTCCCAGCGGAAATACTTTTTCAATCTCACGGGTGATCTCCTGCTACTCAATGGTGATGCGCGTCTCGGAGGCACGCTTGATCGGGATGGAGAACGTCTGGGACTCCACCGGGTAGGCGGTGGTCGACTTCGCCTTGATGACGGCCGTTCCTTCCGAGTCGCCGGGCAGGACGCGGACGGTTCCGTCGGATCCGACCGAGACCAGGTCCGGGGTCGTGGTCGACCACGTGAAGTAGGTCGCACTCACCAGGTCGCTCGAAGAGGTCGCCTGGTCATTCCACTTGAAGCTGGCCGAGAGGCGCACCGAGGTCGGCTTGCCGAGGTTGTTGTCACCGACCACCGTGCCGTCGGCCGGACGGTAGAGGGTGGTGGCCCCCAGCGATCGGAGGCCCATGATCTCGAGGATGCGCTTGGGCGTCTCGAGGATCTTGACCGTCAGGTCGCGCGACGTGCCACCGCCGATCAACGGCATGGCCCGGACCGTCACCGAACCGCTCGCCGCACCTGCGCTGACGCGCAGCAGGCCGCCGATCACCGTGACCTTGCCACCCTGGGCCCCGAAGGGGATCGACCAGGTCGCCACGTCGAGAGTGGTGTCGTCCGAGAGGACCGTCTTGGCACGGAGCAGGGCGGCCGAAGGGTACTTCGGATCGCTGAACTCGCCGAAGGGCAGGTAGAGCTGAGTCGGCATGCCGTCGGCGAACGAGAAGCTCTTGACCGTGATGGGCGGCTTCTCGACGGTCTGCGTGACCGGCGGCGGCGAGGGCGGCGTCAGGGGCGCCTCGACCAGCTCGTTCTCCTTGAGGCGCTTGACCTCGTCGATCGACTGGCCCGCCTCGACTTCCACGTAGACGGACTCGCCCGCGGGGGCCGTGCTGTTGGTCGGGTCGTTGCTCTCGCCCGCCGTCTGCAGGGAGCTGATCAGGTCGGGAGTCGAGGAATCTGGATCCGCGTCGGCCTGCTGCAGGACCGACAGGGTCTTGAGGGCCTTCTCGACGTCGCCGGAGTTCGTGGGGTCGGTGTCGAGCAGCAGGGCCGTCAGGTCGGTGGACTTCTTCTCGATGAGGGTCTGGGCGGCGGCGACCGCCGTCTGGACCTTGGAGACGTCCAGGCTCTTCAGGTCGCCGCCGCGGCTCTTGGTGACGGCCTCGGTGACGAGCGTGGTCGCCATGCTGACGGGCTGGACCGGCGGCTCACCCTTCTGGTCCTTGGCGACCTTGGCCACGGACTTGAAGGCACGATCGCGCCCGAAGGCGTCCTTGAACTTGGCGACGATGGTATAGACCTTGTTGACGTCCAGGGCCAAGAGGACCTTGCCGTCCGCCCCGGTCACGCCCTTGACCGACTTGCCGCCGTTGGCCGGGATGGCCTCGACCTCGGCGCCCGCGACGGGCGCCTCGACGTACAGGTTGCCGTCCGCCTGGATCCGGAAGCCGGCCGCCTGCTGGAGGCCCGCTGCTTGCTGGAGCCCCGCGGCCTGTTGCAGACCGGCCGCCTGCTGAAGGGCGGGCTGGGTCAGCATGACCGGGGCCAGGGCGGTGGCGGGGGCCACCGTGATGCGCTGCTTCTCGACCGCGACGTTGGTCTTGGCGGGCGCCGGCGAGGCGCCGATCGACGGAATGTAGTTAGAAAGGCCTGGACAGCCCGTCAAGGATAGGCTCAAGGCCAGGCCTGCCGTCAGCGGAAGGACGATCTTCGCTGGACGAGGCACGCGCTGGAAAGGCTTCGGCTCGGACATGCATGCTCTCCACATCAAACTGGGGATGGCGCGAGGCGCCACTCGGGCAAGCGCCCATTCCATGCAGTACCCTTGCCTGGCCGCAGTAATTACATAAGTCCGCAATAATATCATCACGGAGACGCTTGTCCCGAAAGCGCTCTAACGCAGCGAGAGCGCCGCCCTCGAGGCGACGCTCCCTTTTGACAAGCAAGTGTTAAGTTTTATTCAGCTATGGCCGACTGAGCGAGTTCCTTGGCCGCCTGGATCCACTTGGCGACCGTGGCCTCGCTGGGGTTGGTCTTCACGAAGGGGGTGCCCACGTGGTTAGCGGCCCAGATGCGCTCGGTGAGGTTGCCGGCGTCGCGGCGGGCGAGATCCTTGACCGAGTCGACGCCGCAGGCCTCGAGCAGATCGGCCTGCTTGACCCCGATGCCGTTGATGCGCATGAGCTCGGCCTTCTGCGCCCAGCGCAGCACGAGCTTGTAGGAGATGCCCGTCTGCTCGGCCACGTCCTGGCGCCCCTTGCGATCCTGGGTGGCGGCCAGGAACTTGCTGGTGTTCGAGAGACCGGCCGCCTTGAGCTTGGTCGCATAGGCCGGCCCGATGCCCTGCATGTCGATGATGGAGTAGGCGCGGTTGGCCTCGACCGTGGCATCCGCCGTCGCGACGGTGCCCACCGGCTGCGCACCGCACCCCGTCATCAGACCGAGCGCCAGGAGGGCCAGGAGAGCAACACTGCGAGCCTTCATCTTCGACGTCCCCTCTACAACTAAAACAAAACCTGTCTTTAATACTTTCTTAATGGTTATCGAAGGGCGGCGACGGATCTTGCGTCCGATTGATCAAAAGCGAGGCGATCGGGCAGAACCTTCATGGGCGTCTCACGGGGAGCCTGCGGTGGATCCCGGCCTGCGCCGGGATGACGTAGCGCCTGTTCCGAGGAACTTTGGAAGGCGCTCGGACGGCCCCCCCCTGGCATGAATCGCCACGCCCGTCATTCCGGCGCAGGCCGGAATCCACCGTCGCCCAGCACGCCAAAAGCCCATCATGGCGGACGCGGAGTGAAAGCCTCAATTGAAAACTGAGAACTAGGGGTAGACGATGCCCCGGACCTCTTCGGCCCGGAAGGGCAGGCTCAGGCGCAAGGCCGGGCGGTCGAAGAGGGCCCGCCAGTTGCCGCGGTAGCTCAGGTGCTCGGGGGCGAGGACCTCCATGGGCGGGATGAAGTTGCTCGCCAGCACCTCGTCCTCGGCAAAAAGCGCGAGCAACTCGCGCTTCTCGATCCCGGCGTACGACAGGTCGAGATCGAGGTCCTGCTCGAAGTCGTAGGGCCGGGGATCGACACCGTCCGCCCAGAAGCCCGGCGAATCGGGCCCCGGAAAGGGATCCGCGGGCACCCCGTCGATGACCAGGCCGAAGTGCAGGTGGGGCGGCACCAGCGGAAAGAAGCTCTCGATGGCCAGACCCCGGCCACCCGAGCGCGCGATGACCTCGCCCCGTGCGACCTCCTGGCCCTCACGGACCAGCACCTGGCTCAGGTGGTGGTAGGTGGTCGAAAAGCCGCCGCCGTGGTCCACCCACAAGTAAGGGCCACCCACCGGCTCCTCGGAGACCTTGAGCACGACGCCCTTGGCGGCGGCGGTGACGGGCGTGCCGAGCGGCACGATGAAGTCGGTCCCCAGGTGCTTGTCGTAGGTGAGTTGCAGCCCCCGCCAGTCCCGGCAGGTGGTCACGGCGAAGCGCAGAGGATAGGCGATCGCCCGTGACGTGTGGTCGAAGAAGGCGTAGACCGGGACGCGATCGCCCCGCACCCGCCAGCCCAAATAGGTCAACGGCCCCGTGAGGGGCCGGACCAAGGACAAGGTGCGGGGGTGGAAGTCGATGGCGCGGAGCTTGGCGCCGATCGACGGGGCGCTCTCGCTCATTCCCCGAGCAGCATGCGGCTGTAGCGGGTGCGGCGCACGCCGCGGCTCGCGACGTAGATGGGGCCGTGCAGGTAGGCCGAGAGGCCCATGTGCAGGTCGCCGTGGAACTCGTCCACGTACTCCCGCAGGATGCGGCAGCCGAAATCGATGTTGGTCGCCGGATCGTAGAGATCCTCGCCGTGGCGCGCGTGACCCCGGCGAACCTGCATCAGGCCCATGGCATCCCGGCCGCTGAGCTCGCGGGGGTTGAAGTCACTTTCCAGCTTGATGATCTTGGCCACCAGGATCGGCGGCAGGCGATACTTCTTGGCCTTCTCGTTAATGAGGGGCGCGTAGGCCTCGGCCTTCGTCGTACCGTAGTTCGAGGCAATGAAGTGGTTGACCGGATCTTTCGTGCCGACGGCACCAGCCGGCAGCGCCAACGAGAGCGTCAGCAGGGAGAGCACTGCGAGTTTACGCAAACATTCACCTCCAGAGCGAGACGTTCCACCATCTTACCATACGAGCGAGAGTTCCCCGGCGCATCAGGCCGGAGGCCTCGCCATAGCTTGCTGCCAAGCGTAAACTACCCACCCCCCCGATCTCCGAAGTTGCGACGATGTTAACGCTTTATGAGATCGGACCCCGGGGCCACGGAGTACAGGCAAGCCGGGTAGCTGGTATGGATCCGCGGATCGCGCGGGGAGTCGAGGATCGTCACGGGCGCGCCTTCGCGGATCGCACGCCCCTCTTCACGGGCCGCGCCGTTGCGCTCGGTCCCATGGGGATCGGTGAAGCCGTAGCGGTAGCGAGATACGAGCGTCCACTCGCCGCCGGGCAGGCGCCGCATGTGCGTGGACTGGAGGAGGATCCGCCCGGCACAAGGCGCACCGTCCATCACCAGGTGGCGATCGCGCCACAAGACCGCGAGCACCCAGATCAGAGCACCCACCAGGGGCAGGATGGCGAAGGCCACGAACAGCAACGCCGCGAACTGCACCCGGGGACCGACCGCGTGGGCCAAGGGCGTGAGGGCCATCAGGCCCGCGATGAAGACGATCGCCCACAACAGGCGCATGAGGCCGAGCTGCGTGCGGATGCTCTCCAGCCGACCCACCAGACGCACCGGACGGGGCGGCGCGACCTGAAGCTCCGGCTCCGGGGCCCAGGATTCGGGCTGGGGGGGCGATCGCCGCGGCTGGATCGCCTCGATCCGGCGCGCCAGCTTGACGTTGGCGCTGCTCTTGACGAGGGCCGGCGAGAACATTCCCACCACCAGGAGCAGGTCGAGGCCGTACGCCAGGAAGGGATCCTGGGTGTGGAAGAGCAGGATGAGCGGGATGGTGAAGGGTACGAGGAGGAAGAGCCGGGCGAAGAGCCACTGGTTGTCCGCGCGCAGGAACTTCGCGGTGCCCGCGAGGTTCCAGCCGCATGCCTCGCACCAGACGAGGGACTGGGTCCGCGCGTAGGGCCGGGCCGTCATGGCGGTGCGGCAAGCCGGGCAGGGCAGATCGGTCGTGCGCCCGAGTGAAGGGTTGCTTTGCATACGAGCCATGATACCAGAGCCCAGCATTGACAAGGCCCCGAGCGAACCGTATGGTGGCAACATTTCTTGTTTTCCCCTTCCAAGGAGTCAAAGACGACCGCCATGAAACTCAAGATGCCGGGCCTCGCGATCCAGATCCTGGTGGGCCTCGTTCTGGGGGCCCTCTTCGGCCACTTCTTCCCGCAGTGGGGAATGGACGTCAAACCCCTCGGCGACGCCTTCATCCGCATGATCAAGATGATCGTGGTGCCCATCGTCTTCTCGACGGTGATCCTCGGCGTGGCGGGCGTCGGCGACCTCAAGCGGGTCGGCAAGCTGGGCGGCATCGCCCTGCTCTACTTCGAGGCCCTCACCACCATCGCCATCGTCATGGGCGTGGGCGCGGCCAACCTCCTGAAGCCGGGCCTCGGGGTGGCCATCGACGGCATCGTCAAGGGCGACATCACGAAGTACACCAGCGCCCCGCACGACTCCGTCGAGCTGTTGCTCCACATCATCCCGACCAACATCCTCGACTCGGCGGCCAAGGGCGAGCTGTTGCCCATCATCTTCTTCTCGGTGCTCTTCGGCGTCGCCCTCGCGGGGGCGGGTGCTGCCGGACGCCCGGTCGTGGACTTCCTCCACGGGGTGGCCGACGCCATGTTCCGGCTCACCAACATGATCATGAAGGTGGCCCCCCTCGGCGTCTTCGGCCTGGTCGCCGCCACCATCGGCCAGTACGGCCTCGGCGTGCTCATCCCCCTCGGCAAGCTGGTGGGGAGCCTCTACCTCACCATGGGCCTGTTCATCGCCGTGGTGCTGGGCGCGGTGGCCTACCTCGCCCGGATCCCGCTCCTCAAGCTCATCCGCATGCTGATGGCCGAGCTGGTGCTCGCCTTCTCGACCGCCTCGAGCGAGAGCGTCCTGCCCCGCGTCATGCAGAAGCTGGAGCGCTTCGGCTGCCCCAAGGGCATCGTCTCCTTCGTCGTGCCCACCGGCTACACCTTCAACCTGGACGGCTCGAGCCTCTACCAGGGCATGGCGGTGGCCTTCATCGCCCAGGTCTACGGCATCCACCTCTCTTTGGTCCAGCAGATCTCCATCGTGCTGGTCCTGATGCTCACCTCCAAGGGCATCGCGGGCGTCCCGGGCGTCTCCTTCGTCGTGCTCGCGGCCACCCTCTCGTCGACGGGCCTGCCCGTGGAGGGCCTCGCCCTCATCGCGGGCGTGGACCGCTTCATGGACATGGGCCGCACCGTCGTGAACGTCATCGGCAACAGCCTCGCGGCCTGTGTCGTGAGCCGGATCGAGGGACAGTTCGACGACAAGAGCGCCTCGAGCGTGCTCGTCGGCCCCCTGCCCCAGGGCAACGGCACGCTGCAAGGCACCGGTCCGCTCGGCTAAGGCTTGTGATCCCCGCTCGGTCTGGAAGGCATGGCATGCGTGCCATGCCTTGCTCCGGGGCAGGCATGGTGGGACAATAACAGGATAGCCGGCCCTCCCGATCCGCGCGAAACGCCCGGTGCGACGCTAGAAGAGTCCCTCATGATCGAACCGTCCCTCACGCCGATCCCGCCTGTCTTCATGCGCGAGCAGCAAGAAGCCTTCGAGGAGGCCTATCTCTCGCCCAAGGCCGCCAAGTCGTCCCAGACCCGGGGCCGGCAGCGGTCCGAAGAGCCCTGCCAGTTCCGCAGCCACTTCCAGCGCGATCGCGATCGCATCGTCCACAGCAAGGCCTTTCGCCGCCTCAAGCACAAGACCCAGGTCTTCATCGCGCCCGACGGCGACCACTACCGGACCCGGCTCACCCACACCCTCGAGGTCTCCCAGGTTTCCCGCTCGATCGGCCGCGCCCTGCGCCTCAACGAGGACCTGATCGAGGCCATCTGCATGGGCCACGACCTGGGCCACCCCGCCTTCGGGCACACCGGCGAGCACGCGCTCGCCCGCTGCGTACCGGGCGGCTTCCAGCACAACGCCCAGAGCCTGCGCGTCGCTGACGTGCTCATGGACCTCAACCTCACCGAGGAGGTCCGCGACGGCATCCGGTGGCACACGGGCGTCCAGACCCCCTTCACCCTCGAGGGCCAGATCGTCAAGATCGCGGACCGCGTGGCCTACCTCAACCACGACGTGGACGACGCCATCCGGGCGGGCATCCTGACCTTCCAGGATCTGCCCGAGCGCTACCGCACCCTCGGCGCCACCCACGCCCAGCGCATCGGCGCCATGATCCAGGATCTGGTCATGTCCAGCTGGAACCAGGACACGATCCAGATGAGCCCCGCCATGTGGGACACCCAGACCGAGCTGCGCATCTTCATGTTCCAGAAGGTCTACCTGGGCTCCGAGGCCAAGGCCGAGGAGAGCAAGGCGCGCCGGCTGGTCACGGATCTGTTCCAGCACTTCATGGAGCACCCGGCCAAGATGCAGGAGGTGTGGGGCGACAAGTACGATCCTGCCAACCACACCCAGCATGTGGTCGACTACGTGGCCGGCATGACCGACCGCTACGCGATCCGGGTCTACGAGGACATCTTCATCCCCAAGCCCTGGACCATCTTCGGTAAGACTCCCCACTCACTCCTCTAGGCGGTAACCCATGGCGGGCTTGGATCCGGTCGAGTTGGTGCGCGATCGCGCCGACATCCTCGAGATCATCGGCGAATCGGTCGTCCTGAAGCGCTCCGGGCGCAACTACACGGGGCTCTGCCCCTTCCACGGCGAGAAGACCCCCTCCTTCAACGTCAACGTCGAGCGGAAGATCTTCCGCTGCTTCGGCTGCGGCGAGGGCGGCGACGTGTTCGCCTTCGTCATGAAGCAGCACGGCCTGGGGTTCCGCGAGGCGCTCAAGCTCTTGGCGGACCGCTACGGCGTGCCCATGGCCGAGCCGGACGGCCAGGCGGCCGATGACCGGGCGGTCATGCGCCATGCCTACGAGCTCGCCGCCAAGTTCTACCAGGACATGCTGGCCCATCCCCAGATCGGGGCCGAGGCCCGGGCCTACCTCGAGTCCCGCGGGATCCCCCCGGAGCTTGCGGCGCGCTTCGGGCTCGGCTTCGCCCCCAAGGAGTGGGACAGCCTGCACCGCTTCCTCAACTCCCAGCACATCCCGCACCAGGCCCAGGACGACGCGGGCCTCGTGCGGCCCCGCCGCGAGGGGCACGGCTACTACGACTACTTCCGGGGCCGCGTGATCTTCCCCATCACAGCCGACCTCGGGCAGGTCATCGCCTTCGGCGCCCGCGCCATCTTCCCCGGCGACGAGCCCAAGTACCTCAACTCGCCGGACACCCCCCTCTACACCAAGGGCAGGCACCTCTACGCCTTGCCGCTCGCCAAGGAGAGCATCAAGCGGAAGGATCGCGTCATCCTCATGGAAGGCTACATGGACGTGATCGCCTCCCACCGGGCGGGCTTCACCGAGGCGGTGGGCGTGCTCGGCACGGCGCTCACCTCCCACCAGGCCAAGAGCCTCCTGCGCTACTCCAAGCGAGTGATCGTCTCCTACGACGCGGACCGCGCGGGGCAGGCCGCCACCGAGCGGGGGGTGGCGACGCTCGAGGAGGTCGCCGGAGCGGCCGAGCTCGACGTGCGCGTGCTCCGGATTCCCGACGGCAAGGATCCGGACGACTTCCTCAAGCGCCACCCCCCCGAGGCCTTCGAGCTGTTGGTCGGTGAGGCCCGCAGCCTCATCCAGTACCAGCTCGACCGCGCCATCGAGGGGGTGAGCCGGGGGCTCGACACGCCGGAGGGCAAGGACGAGGCGGTGACCGCCTGCAAGAAGGTCCTCTCCCGGGTGGCGAGCAAGGTCCTTCGCGACGAGCTCTGCGCGGCCCTGGCCAAACGCCTCAATGTGAGCCGGAGCGCCCTTTCACTGGAAATTGACCGAGAGTTCCGGCATAATAAAGCACCCCGCAGGACGCGCAGCTCCCACGCAGCGAAACGGGACGGTTTCCGTCAAGCTGAAGAGGACCTGTTGATTCTGATGGTGGAACATAACGTGGCTCGGGACAGCGTGGCGGACCAATTGGCGGGCATTCCGTTCGCCGACGAGGACTGCCAATGGCTGAGAGAGGCGATCGAAGCCTGGCCGAGCGACAAAGAATTGACGTGGGAAGCGTTACTTACGGAGTTCACCGGGGAACAAGAACGGAGGTTCATATCCCGCCTTGCCTTCGGCTCGAACCCCGAAAAGTGGCATGACGTGGCGATCGCAGCGGCGTCCATCATCGACACCGTCGCGATCAACTTCTGGACTCAGGAGCACGAGACGTACAAGGGGCTTTTCGAGGAGGCAATCCGCGCGGGAGCTCCCCATGACGAAATCGACGAACTTTTGCGTCAATACAACCATGCACTCGCGCGGAAGGAAGAACTAAAATCGCGCAGTGGCAGCGTGTTACCAACCAAGGAAGTGGGCTAGCCCAACCCACCCTCACGAGGGGGTGGCCCAACGGAGATGACGAACTTGGCCAACAAGACGGAGAGCCTTAAGGAAAAGAGCCGCGCCAGTGCAAGCGTGGACGATATCCTCGAGGTCTTCCCCGAACCGGAAGAGCAGGAGAACGAGACCGAGGACTTGCTGGAAACCAGCGACTCGGGGCTCGAGGAGCCGAGTGACATGGGCGATGAGCCGGTCCTCGACCTGTCGATTCCGAAGGGGATCTCGACGGACGATCCCGTCCGCATGTACCTGCGCGAGATCGGTTCGATCCCGCTGCTCAGTCCGGCAGAGGAGATCGAGCTGGCGCGGCGCATCGCCAACGGCGATGAGCGCGCCAAGCGCAAGCTCGCCGAGGCGAACCTGCGTCTGGTGGTCTCGATCGCCAAGAAGTACGTCGGTCGCGGCATGCTGTTCCTGGATCTGATCCAGGAGGGCAACCTGGGCCTGATCCGCGCGGTCGAAAAGTTCGACCACGAGAAGGGCTACAAGTTCTCGACCTACGCCACCTGGTGGATCCGCCAGGCGATCACCCGCGCGATCGCGGACCAGGCGCGCACCATCCGCATCCCGGTGCACATGGTCGAGACGATCAACCGTCTGAAGAAGGTCTCCCGCAAGCTCGCCCAGGATCTCGGCCGCAAGCCGACCGAGGAGGAGATTGCCAAGGAGATGGAGGTCACGGTCGAGAAGCTGCGCGAGATCATCAAGGTCGCGCAGGAGCCCATCTCGCTGGAGACGCCCATCGGCAAGGAAGAGGATTCGCGCCTCGGCGACTTCATCGAGGATCGCGAGACGGAGGCCCCGGTCAACGCCGTGACCCACGAGCTGTTGCGCGAGGACATCAACGACGTGCTCGGCACGCTGTCGAGCCGCGAGCGCGACGTCCTGCGCCTGCGCTTCGGCCTAGACGACGGGCGGAGCCGCACCCTCGAAGAGGTGGGCCAGCAGTTCGGCGTCACCCGCGAGCGCATCCGCCAGATCGAGGCCAAGGCCCTGCGCAAGCTGCGGCACCCGAATCGCAACAAGCGCCTGCGCGAGTACATCGAGTAATCGCATCGCTCTCGAGCCCCCCAGGACGACCTGGGGGGCTCGTCCTTTCAGGGGGCCGATCGAGATGCTGGAGAAGTTCCTTGGACTGCTTGGTATCCTAGGCCTCCTCTTGGCGGCAGTCACCGCCTTATGGGCCGGCTCCACCCTGCTCAACCTCCTCTGGAACCTCCTCCTGCTGGCTTGCCAGCATTTTTCGATCCGATTCGCTCAGGACAAGCCGATCAGCTGGCTGCCGCCGTTCCATTACCTGGTGGCGTGCGTAAGCCTGCTCATCTTACTCAGCGTATTCCTTTAGGGCGGAAGTTGGCACCTGGGAGCGCCGGCGTCTCGCCGGTCCCAAGCTACCCCCCAGCGGATTCCCCGAGTGTTCGGGCGCTCCCAAAGGGCCAGTCCTCGTTACGCTGGCATAGGCTCGCCTTGACCGGATTGGCCTCGATATAGAGCCGTTCGGCAAGGAAATGGTCCAGGTTACGGATAGCCCGATCAAAGTACTCTCGTTGCCAGAAAGGGCCCGTTCGAGCCAAGCGACGATTGGCCTCCTTCGCGGTGAAAGACTTCAAGGCGTGCGCGATCGAAGCGATCGAGGCGTTGTTGAGAGGGGAGACGAGCAGGTGGACGTGATTGGGCATCACGACCCAGGCATGCAAGTCGTACTTTCGACCCTCCAGGTATGCGATCGCACCTGCCACCAGGTCAGCAATTTGTGGGTCAGCAAGCCAAGCAGATCCCGCCCCACGATCGAGCCATGCCTCAAGTCGCTTGCGCCTTACGTGAGCGCTCTGGGTGCTCGGCATGGCGGCCAACTCACGCTCAAGGCGAGCCAAGACACGACCAGGAAGCGAGTCAGCAAGTCTAAACGTGAGGGACTGTGCCGATGCTCCGTCGTCGAAGTGCGGCAGGTACCGGCGCGATCGCCACGGTCTCACGATAGTTGACGAACGATCCGCTTGCGATCGCTCGGATGGTGACAGAGCCAGCGAGACGCCAGCGCTATCAAGTGCCGACGGCCCCAATGCGTGACCCAAGGGGACCGGCGAGACGCCGGCGCTCCCAGGAGCATGCTTCCGGTCGACATCGTGTTGCGACAGAACCATTTGCCCCTCCTCTCCTCAAGAAAAAGCCCCTCGCAACAGCGCATGCGAGGGGCTGCTTAGACTTAGAAATGCGCAAGAACCTCAGAAGGGCAGCGCCACGGGCGGCTCCTCCTCCGTCGCCGCGGCACTCGACACCTTGGCCCCGGCAAAGCCCCAGTCCCCGTCCCGGACGTCGACGTAGCAGCCACCGCCCTCGATTTTCCGCATCTCCAGGCGACCCGTCGCCCAGATGTGACTCCCCTTGGTCACGTGGTTGCACAGGGACTCCCCCCGGTTGCCCCACACCTCGATCCGGAAAACATCGGACTCGGGGTACTGAGCATCCTTCTTCTTGTAGGGTCGATTGACGGACACGGGAACCATCGCCACCAGCTTCTCCCCCACCGTGCGCAGCTCCGGCTCCGCGATGACGCGCCCCACGATACATAAGCGGTTCATTGATTTCCTCCATCATTAAGCAGTCGGTTTTGATATTTAACCGAACAAATGTATTTATGTCAAACAAGCCCCAAGGAGGCCGAAAAACGGCCTCCTTGGGGCTTGTAAAAAGAGGAAATCGAGCTTAGAGGCGAGCGCTCGCACGTCCCTCGAGCCGAATGACCCTGAGGGCGGCGCGGGAGGCCATGGTCGCCCCCCAGATCCCGAGCAGGACCAGCCCCATCCCGATGAGCTGACCTACCCCGAGGTGCTCGTGCAACAGGACGACCGAACTCACCAGCCCGCACAGGGGCACCAGGTTCATGTAAGCGGCCGCCCGCTCGGCCCCCACCGCCTCGCTGCCCTGGCTCCAGAGCGTGAAGGCCCCGACCGTGCCGATCAAGGAGACGTACAGGAGCTCCTGCCAGGCCACGCCCGGCAGCCCCGCGAAGCGACCGAGGCCTCCCTCCCAGATAGCGAGCGGCAGGCTACCGACCGTCCCCGCCAGACACGTCACACTCGTCAACAAGAGGGGCGAGTAGCGGCCCGAGAAGGGTGCGCTCAAGAGCAGGTAGGCGCTCCAGGACAGGCCGGCCGAGAGGATCAGCAGGTCCCCGGTCACCCTTCCGGAGCCGCCGCCTGCTTGCAAGACCGACGAGAAGACGAGCCCCACGCCCACGACCGAGACCGCCAGGGCGGTGAGCTTCGCGCCGCTGGGGCGCTCACCCAGGAAGACCATGCTCAAGAGCGTCGTCAGGATGGGAACGATGGCCGGCGCGAGCACCGAGTCGCCGGCGGGGGCGAACCTCAAACCGAAGAAGAGGAGCCCGTTGAAAAAGAGACTGCTCAAGAGGCCCACGATGAGCAGGCGCGGCACGTCCGCGAGCTCGATCCGACGGAACTCCCGCCAAGCGAACGGCAGCAGGAACAGCGAGGCCATCCCATAGCGGGCCAAGGTCAGGGCGAAGGGCGGAAGGTACGGGGAAATCATCTTCCCGACCGAGTACAGCACCCCCCAGAAGACGGTGGCAAGCACCAACTGCAGAATGGGCAACGAACCGCTCGTCCGAATCCTAGAAAACACGCCTTCCCTCCGATAAACCTCCAGTCTAACGGAGAGATAATGCAGTGTCCACGCGGATCTCGGACGCCCGTTCGTTCGCAAACCCGCTCTCGCAGCAACCATGGACCGATCGCTCCCTCTAGAAGCCGCCCCAAAAGCCGCTCGGGAGTCGAAACGAAAAATCGCTATTTACTTTTTCAATTTCATGCTTTAGATTTTCAAGTATGAAATTGAACCAGTACCCATCCAAATGTCCGGTCTGCCCCGAGACGCTCCAGGTCGTCGAGCTCGCCTGCCCCGCGTGCGCCACGCACGTCCGCGGCCGGTTCGGGTTGCCGCCCCTGGCCCAGCTCTCGAGCGAGATGCAGGAGTTCGTCCAGGTCTTCCTCACCTGCCGCGGCAACATCCGCGAGGTCGAGAAGGTCCTGGGCATCAGCTACCCCACCGTCCGCAACCGGCTCGAGGCTACCATCGAGGCCCTCGGCCGCGCCACTCATCTCCCGCAAGCCCCCAGCCCCAGCCGCAGCGACATCCTGGCGGCCCTCGAGCGGGGCGAACTCAGCGCATCCGAAGCGATCGCGCGCCTGGAGGAACTGAACCGTGACTGATGAACGCATGAAGGTCCTGACCATGCTCGAGCAGGGCAAGATCACCGCGACCGAAGCCGCGAGCCTGCTCGAAGCCCTCAACAAGTCGTCCCGCCCCGAGCCCGTCCGCGAGATGGCGAGCCACATCGGACCGATCCTCGACAAGATGGGCCACATGGTCGACCAGATCCCCGAGCAGGTCGCGAGCGAGCACCTGCCCAAGATCGGCAAGGGCGTCGGGCGGGTCGTCGAGAACCTCTCGCGCTTCCTCAACCAGGGCCTCGGGCTCCTCGAGAGCCACCTGCAGCCCACCTACAACTTCGAGCAGACGCTCGGCTGGGAAGACCTCGCGGACATCACCTGCCTGGAGGTCCAGAACGTCCACGGAACGGTGCGGGTCATCGGTGAGGACCGCTCGAACGTGAGCATCCAGGTCGTCGCCAACATCCCCGGCGAGACCCAGGAGGCGGCCCAGAGCTACTTCGCCAACCATCCCGCCACCCTGCAGCGCGAAGGCGGCCAGCTGCGCCTGGCAGCCCCCACCCTGCTCTCGACCAACAAGGCCCTGGGCTTCTTCCAGCGCCACCGTTACGACTTCGAGTGCCGGGTGCCCCGCCATCTCTTGCCCCTGGTCTCGAACGTGAGCGGCGACGTCCACCTGGATGGCCTGCAGTTCAAGGGCAACGGCCGCATCAAGACCATCTCGGGCGACCTGCGGGTCCACGGGGTCTCGGGCGACCTCGACCTCAACACCGTCTCGGGCGACATCGCCCTCGACGGCATGCAGGGCAACGCCGACATGAAGACCGTCTCGGGCGATCTCAGCCTGCGCGACGGCGTGACCTCCGGCAGCCTCTCGACGGTCAGCGGCGACATCGAGGTAGGCGCACGCCTCTCGGGCGAGCTGCGGCTCAAGACCATCAGCGGCGACATCGAGCTGCGAGTCGAGACCACCTACCCGATCTCGGCCAACAGCACCTCGGGCGACCTCAACGTCCAGCTCCTGTCCGGCTCGTCGGGCTACGTGGACGCCTCGACCCGTAGTGGCGACCTCCAGCTGGGCCTTGCCCTCGAGGAGGCCCTTCTCGGCAAGCGTCACGCCAAGGGCAAGCTCGCCGGCGGCACCGCCCCCATCAGCCTCTCCAGCGTGAGCGGCGACATCGAGCTGCGGTAGCTCCGGCATCACGCGAGGCCCCGTTCCGGATCCGGAACGGGGCCTCCGCCGTTGGTGCGTCCGGCGTGAATCCGGGTAAGCAATCAGCATCCCCCTCGGAGGGTCCGCCATGACAAGCCCGGAACGCCCCCATGGTCCCGACTGGTTCAAGGTCGCCGTCGTGAGCCTCGCCGGGCTCTACTTCCTCAAGTGCGCGCTGAATCCCCACAAGTGGGACCTCTTGGACAGCTTCACGCTCTTCGTCCACGAGGCCGGACACCCGCTCTTCGGCGTTTTCGGGGAGTTCATGGGCATGGCGGGCGGCACCCTGATGCAACTCATCGTGCCCGCGGCCTTCATCGTCTCGTTCCTGCGACAGGGACAGCCCTTCAGCAGCACCTTGATGTGGTTCTGGCTCGGCAACAGCCTGCTGTACTGCTCGGTGTACTCGGGCGATGCCCAGGCCCAGGCGCTTCCCCTGTTCGGGGCGGGCGATCGCATCCATGACTGGAACTACATGCTCGGCAGCCTGAACATGCTGTGGGCCACACCCCTCGTCT
>DATNQJ010000143.1:0-6258 GCA_036704085.1 Stenomitos sp. | reverse complement strand
TATAAACCCGCCACTCCAGCTTAAGCGAAAGCGAAACTAATACCGCAGCGACCAGCCAATGGTCAAGTGGCCTCCGCCATGATCGGCATCCGAGATGCCGCAGGTCTACTCGGCGTTCGAACTTCTCCGCTGGATCGGATTCTCCGCCAAGGGCGGCTCCAGGGCAGGGGGCGTGGGCGGTTTTGCAGCCCTTGCCGAATCCGCGGATCCGACGATTCGGTCGTAGCGGGTCTCCTTGAGCGTTCAAGAAGATGCACAAGATATGGTTGATCCGTATACAATAATAGCCAAGCAGTTCACGCGCTCCCCTGTGATCATGCCTCCATAAGAGGACCAACCGATGTCAGAGCTCCTGGCCAACCGCTATCGCATTCGCTCGAAACTGGGGCGCGGTGGGATGGGCACCGTCTATGAGGTGGAGGATGCCATCCACGGAAGCGTGCTGGCGATGAAGGTCATTCGATCCAAGGGGGCGATGACGTCGGAACAGCGGTTGCGCTTCATGGAAGAGTTCCGGGCCATGAGCCGCCTCCGGCATCCCAACACCCTGGAGGTCTTCGATTACGGGCAACTGGACGATGCCAGCGCCTTCTTCACCATGGAGATCGTCACGGGCCAGGAGCTCACCAGCTTGATTCGTGAGGAGGCCCTCCCTCTGAGCCGGATCTTCCACCTGCTCATTCAGCTCTTGCAGGCCTTGGGCTTCATTCATTCCCGGCTGTACGTCCACCGGGACATCAAATCCAGCAACATTCGCATCAAGCAGGGCGACCTCCTCAAGCTGATGGACTTCGGCCTGATGGATCAACTCGGGACCCCTTCGAACGGCAAGATCACGGGCACCCCTGGTTATTTGCCCCCAGAAGTGGCGAAAGGCGGCATCATCGATGCCTCGTCGGATATCTACTCGGTGGGCTGCCTGGCCTACGAGCTCATCCGGGGAAGATTGCCCTTCGTGGGCGACGTGGGAGAGGTCATCTGGGCCCACCTCAACGATCAGCCGGAACCCTTGCGTCGCTTCCGTCCGGAGGTGTCCCCTCGCCTGGAAGCCGTCGTGATGCGGATGATGGAGAAGGACCAGAAGAAGCGCTACCAAAAGGTCTCCGAGGTCATCGAGGATCTGGCCGACCTCAGCGGGATCGCGGTCACCCGGGAGGATCTCGCCCATAAGCGGAGTTACCTGACGAGCAGCGTGCTGGTGGGCCGCGATCAAGAGCTTTCCTTGCTCGAAGAAGCCTTGGCCCAAGTTCGGAACGGGACAGGACGATCGGTCTTCGTCGGTGCGCCTGCGGGAACCGGTAAGTCACGCCTTGCACAAGAGCTCGTGCTTCAGGCCAAGCTCTTGAACGTCCCCGTCCTGCATGCGTCATGCTTGGAGACCGGGATGGCGCCTTACGAGCCCATGACGCAGGCCCTACACCCCTTGCTGGCGCTTTCGAGCGATGAGGAAATCGAGCGCCATGGCCCTGTGCTCGCCAAGCTGTTCCCCGATCTGATTAAACAAGGGATCCAGCCTGCCCCGACGCTGCTCTCCAAGCTGGAGAGCGCCCGCCTCAACGAGACAGTCGTCTCCTGGCTCCAGGACGTATCGTCGCGAACGCCTCTGATCCTCAACGTGGACGATCTCCACTGGATCGATCCCAGCAGCCAGGAAGTCTTCAATCACTGCATCCGTCGGATGCAAGGCCACCCGCTGCTTTGCCTGGGCACCCTTCGCAGCGAGGAGGCCCCCCCGGGAAGTTCCTTGTGGTTCACCGTCGATGAGGGGATCACCCATTATCTTAGGCTGAGTACCTTCGACCTGCCGCAGAGCATGCAGTTCTTGCAGGCCATGCTGGGCGAGGTGCAAATTGCCGACGCGTTCGCGCAATTCCTGTTCGAGGCGACGGCGGGGAATGCCTTCTTCCTGACCGAGATGGTTCGCTACCTGATGGAGGCGGGAATGCTCGTCTTCAAGCAGGACTCGTGGCACTTCCCTGCCAACGTCGGAGACGTGTCTCTGCCGACGAGCCTCGAGACGACAATCCTCCGGCGACTCTCGCAACTCAGTCCAGAGGCCCGTTCGCTGGCTCGAATGGCCTCGATCCAGGGGCGTTATGCCGATCGGGATCTGCTGTTTGCCATGCTGGGCGGCCACGAGGAGGCCTTCTTCGCGTGCATCGATGAGCTCATCGAGGGACAATTCATCATCAAGGATGGCGCGCGCTACGCCTTCCCCCACGATCGGGTGCGCGAAGCCCTCTATCACGACGTGCCCGTGGCCGATCGCCAAGCGCTGCATCTCCGGGTTGCGTCGTACCTGGAAAAGAAGAATGGCGATCGCCTGGATGCCGTCATCAACGAGCTGGCACATCACTACTCTCGCAGCACCGAGCACGAAAAGGCCTATCGCTACCTGCGCATGGCGGGAGATCTGGCCGCCGCCAACGGCGTCTTCGGACTGGCCATCCAGCATTGGAAGCAGGCCAGTGCCTTGTTGGATGACCTGGACCTTCCGGATAGGGAGGCCCAGCAGATCGGCCTCTTGGATGAGCTGTCTGCCAAGGCCTATCTCATCTCCCCCCCGGTGACAGCCGAGGCATTCGGTCGCCTCATCCAGTTGCGCGAGGCCCAGGGCGATCTTGTCAGGATTTGCCGCATCCTGAAGGTGACTCAGCGCCTTTCCGGGCACGTTCCCGTGCCACGCGAGGCGCGGCGTCCGATCGCGTCCAGGCGCCCAAGGCGTCGGGTGGGGCGAGATCTGGCTCGCTTCACGCCCCCGCGTCTTTCCACATGGGTCAAGCGGATCCTGGAGTCTTATGGCTACCTGGGGGTGACCCATGGGTATCTGGGGGATCCGCTGAAAGGCCTGGCCCTCTTCCGGAAAGCCCTCACGTTGAATCCCTTCCCCGGTTCTCCCCTGGAAGGGGGAATCCTCGTCACCAAGGCCAGTTGTCTCTTCAGCATGGGCCGAATCGACGAGATCCAGCGCCTCATCGACACGGCCGAAGCATGGCTCGTTGAGACCCATGTGCGGCAAGATCCGACGCTGTTCATCAGCTGGACCGGGCTTCCGGGATCCAGGCTCTTCGTGGGGTTCCAGGGCTATCGCCCGAGCGAGGCGCATCTAGCCGAGGCGCTGGATCGCTGCGACCGGTTCAAGAACTATTCGCTCAAGAGCTTGTTCTGGGGGCGATACGCCATATGGTTCGCCTGGACGGGACGCTGGCAGGAGGCCCTGGCCATCGTCGAGCAAATGGATCAAAACAGCCGCCGTGTGGGGGCACCGCCGTTTCGCTACGCCCTGTACATCCGGGCCTACATCCTTTGGCAGCGCGGCGAATTCGACGAGGCCCTGTCGACCATCGAGCAGTCGTTGTGCTACCCCGGTGTGAAGGAGGATGGCTACGTTCTCCACAGCTTCTTCCTCCTGAGAGGCCAGGTACACCTCTCCCGGGGTGACCTCGACAAGGCCGCAAGCGACCTCTCAAGCACCTTGGCGGCCTGTCAACAGGCCCAGATAGGCATCGTCTACCTTCAGGCCAAGATCCGCATGGGCATGCTGGCCAGGGCACAAGGCAACCTGGAAGAAGCCCTCCAGCACCTCCAAATGGCCCATGACCTCGCCTCTACCCCAGAGCTGCGCAACCCCTTGTTTCAGGCGCTTGCGTCCCGCTGGTCTGGCGAGGTGGCGATGGCCGCCGGAGATCTGGGTGCGGCTAAGCGCCACCTGGATGCGGCCTGGGACATCGTCACGCTGCGCGAACAAGATAACTGGTTCGAGCAAGGACAGTTGCAGCGCGCCTACGGAGAGCTGAGTCGGCTCAGTGGGGATGGAGAGGCGGCAAGAGCCTCATTCCAAAAGGCAGCCGACATGTTCCGCACGCTCAACAACCGCTATTGGCTCCGCTTGGTGACCGCTGAGCTCGAGAACCTCCGGGATAGCGAACTGACAAGGGAGGAGGCCGTCGGTCCCGCGTGGGAGCCGGAGGGCCGGTTTGCCGAGATCTCCAGCAAGTGGCAGGAAACCTTGCTTTCGATTCCTGCCGCCCATCGCGATCCGAGTCAAGTCTACGACACCATCCTGGCCGCTTGTGCCGACATGTTCGATGCCCAAGAGGCGAGCCTCTTCGTGGCGCAGCCCCAGCCGAGCGGCGATTATGCCCCGCATGCCAGCGCTGGACACTGGCTCGCGAGTCGCGATCCATCGGGTCCATGCGCCCCCTTGCCGGTTAATGCTTCGCTGCTGAATCAGGTTTGCCAGAAACAAGTGGGGCTGGCGGGGTACGACCTCCCGAGCGAGGCCTCCCTCAGCCTGGGATCCACCTTCGACAAGGATATTCCGTCGGTCCTCATCGCTCCGCTGAAGCTGGCCGATCACCCGACTCTGGTGATCTACTTGAAGCGATCCAGCAGTGAGTCCCAGTTCGACAACCGGGATCGCGACTTGCTGTCGAGCTTCAGTGACGTGCTCTCGTCGAGCATGAACCTCTCGCTATCCGGGGAATGGGCCTTTGGGGCCGATGGGATGCCGTCCTTCGAGCGGCGCATTCCCGCGGGGCAGCCTCCTTCGCACGCCTCAGCCAGCCCCGAGGCCGCATGGCGCGCGGTGAAGGCCCTGTCGGAGATGGCGCAGGCGGTGTCCGGGATGACGGATCAGGAAGACCTTGCAGAGGCGATCCTGATACAATGCCTCCACGTGGCAGGAGCGGAGCGCGGCGTCGTGCTCATGGGCTCGGAACTGCAGCCTTTGGCGGCTGTCGACCACCAGCACCGCCCCCTCTCGGGTGAAGTGTTCAGCCGAAGCCTCGCGAAGAGAGCATTCGACTCGTGCCAGCCCGTTGTCATGTTGGACGTGCCTCAAGCGCACGACACCTCCGATAGCGTTCATCGACTGGCCATCCAAAGCGTCATGTGCCTTCCGCTCGTCGCGAGAGGCCAGGCCTTGGGCGTGCTCTACGTGTCGAGCCATGTCGCTCCTGTGCGCTTCGGATCCGAGCCTCTCGGGATTCTCGAGGCCATCGCCGCCCAGGCTGCCTTGGCGCTCCAGAACGCCATGCTGTTCAAGGATCTGCAGAAGAGCCTCGAACGGGAGCGAAGGGCGCTGCGCGAAAAGTCGAGCATGGCGCGCTACGTGTCGGGTGCGGCACGGCGCGCGGCCGAATCAATGGGGGGGGAGGAGGCCCACCAGGGGCACCTGCAACTGGCCACCATCATGTTCATCGACGTGCGTGGCTTCACGACCATGAGCGAGCGAACCGATCCCCGGGACGTGGTGCTGATCCTCAACACCTATTTGACCCACATGGAGCAGATCATCCTCGCGCACGGGGGAAATGTCGACAAGTTCATCGGCGACGGGATCATGGCGGTATTCCTGCATGACGGGGGGGACGAGGTCGATGCGGCGGTTCGCGCTGCCGAAACGGCGATCGCCATGCAGGCTGCGATGGCCGCCATGAACGACCAGCACTTGTTTCCGGGCGACCAGGAAATCCGGATCGGCATCGGGATCAATACCGGGGAGGTCGTGGTAGGGAACATTGGGGCCACCA
Organism: Stenomitos sp.; assembly: GCA_036704085.1. Taxonomy (GTDB): domain Bacteria; phylum Cyanobacteriota; class Sericytochromatia; order S15B-MN24; family UBA4093; genus DATNQJ01. The sequence goes on along the minus strand of DATNQJ010000143.1, from coordinate 724 downwards.
CCCGGATGGACCACACGGTGATAGGCGATAACGTCAACCTTGCGGCTCGTCTCGAGTCCAATGCCAAACCTGGGACCATCATGGTCTCGGCCAGCACGGCGGCACGGTTGGCCGCGCGCTTCTCGCTCAAGCCGTTCGGGACCTTGACGGTCAAGGGCAAGACTCAACCGGTGGAGGTGTTTACGGTCGACCTGGACGCAGGAGGGCTCCGTTACCCGGGTTCTGTTAATCACTAGGTCGCTGGTTCGAGTTCGGCACGCGGGCCACGCTGGAGCCGGAGCAGTGGCCGCCGGCGCGTCAGCGGGAAACGCTTTCAAGCCTGCTCTTACCACTCCTGACGGCCTTCGCGAGTGGCCGAGACGACATGTGAAACCGCTGCTGTTGTGACCCCCCCGATGACCCAGGAGGACGCAAAATCATGGCCCCACGAGACATGACCCGGGATGATGCCCTGGAGGATTTCGACGCCCGCGCGATCACCCTCGATGACGTGACGAAGCGGGTCTACGTCGCCGGATCCGGCCCTGCCGTGATTGTCATGACGGAGATGCCGGGCATCAGCCCGCACGTCGCACGGTTCAGCCGCTGGGTCCGGGATGCGGGCTTCACGGTCTACATGCCCTCGCTCTTCGGCCGGGATGGGGCCGTGCCGGGTGCGGAGGAGGGGGCTGCCGTCTTCCAGCGCGCGTGCGTCAGCGCCGAGTTCCGCGCCTTTGCCGCCAAC
>DATNQJ010000142.1:0-3491 GCA_036704085.1 Stenomitos sp. | reverse complement strand
GTGCTCGTCAAGGCGTAGGCTTCCAAGCCAAGAGGCCCGGCCGATTCGGCCGGGCCTTTTCAAGTTCTCATGGGGTCACCCGTGAGTAGCCTTGTTGGCCATTGAGCAGCCCGTCATCCCGGCGAAAGCTCGACCCTCGCGGTGGAAGCCCTGGACCCCGGCTTTCGCCGGGGTGACGGGTTAACCTTGCTGAGAGGTGCGATGCTGCAACGGGCTGGCCCGAGCGGCTCTACGCCAACTTGGTGGTGAGCGGCTTGACGTCTTCCAACGAGAAGAACAGGGCGCTGGTGCTACGGGCGCCGCCCGTGGCCGGGACCTTCGCGACGACCTCGAGGCCGTTGGCCAGGCGCTCGACGGCCTCCTGGGGCGTCAGCGACTGGCCCTGATCCCCGTGGAGCGAGCCCCCGCCGTGCTCGGCGAGGTTCCGAAAGAGCGCGAGGGCGTGGACGGCCTCGCCGGAGCTCAACAGGGCCGCACTCGCGCTCAGCGCGAGCCCGTCGGTGCGCATGCGCGCGCTGGGGCTCCCCGGGCGCTGGTCATGGCGCGGGGGCGGCGCGGAGAGGGAGGGACGCACGGGAGCATGGGAGGAAACGGAAAGGTGGCTCATGCGCGACTCCTTGTCGGGAGTTGTCGGGGGGACCGATGGGCGGCACCGGAACGTCCGGGGCGGCAACCAGCAGCTATGTTCCTTATCCCCCGGAATCGACCGTTTAACCCGGAGAACACAAAGATTTCACGGAGTCCCGGCGCCTTTTCAACTGGCCCGTTCTCCGTTACCCTGTTGGCAGCATCCCGGTCTGACATAGAGGAGTGAACCCCTTGGTGACCAAGGAAGTCGTCGTCGTTCCCCACACCCACTGGGACCGCGAGTGGTACCGGACCTTCCAGGCCTTCCGGCTGCGCCTGATCGACGCGGTCGACCGGGTCGTCGAGCTCCTGGAGGCGGGCAAGATCCCGCACTTCCTCCTGGACGGCCAGACGGTGATGCTCGAGGACTACCTGACAATCCGGCCGGAGATGCGCGATCGCCTCAAGCGCCTGGTCGAGTCGGGCAAGCTCTCCATCGGGCCCTGGTACATCCTGCCCGACGAGTTCCTGGTGAGCGGCGAGTCGCTGATCCGCAACCTCCAGTTCGGCCGGCGCCTGACAGCAGAGTTCGGAGGCCGCTCGGACGTGGGCTACCTGCCCGACATGTTCGGCCACGTGGCGCAGATCCCGCAGCTCCTGCTCGGCTTCGGCATGGAGCGGGCCATCATCTGGCGCGGCATCGATCCGGACGGTGAGCTGTTCTGGTGGCGCGCGCCCTCGGGGGCCCGCATCGCGACGACCTTCCTGCCCACCGGCTACTGCAACATCTTCCTCTGGGAGAAGCTGCCGCTCGAAACGCGCCTCGAGACCTTCGAGAAGTTCCTCGCCGAGCACAAGCACGACAAGATCCTGCTCTTGTCGGGTTGCGACCACCTCGCGCCCAACTCGGACCTGCCCGAGATCGTCTCGGCCATCCAGGAGAAGTGGCCCGAGGGCACCATTCGCCTCGGCCGCGTCAGCGACTCCTTCAATGGCATGCCGGCCGCGGGCCACGAGGTCACGGGCGAGCTGCGCGCGGGCGGCCGCCTCTCCTACGGCGGCATGGCCTACCTGTTGCCCGGCGTGCTGTCGGCGCGCATGTACCTCAAGCAGCTCAACGCCGACTGCCAGACCCTCTGGGAGCGCTATGTCGAGCCCCTCACGGGCCTGGTGGCGGCCCTCGGCGGCTCGTTCCCCGAAGGGTACCACCGCGAGGGGTGGCGCAAGATCCTGTTGAACCAGCCGCACGACTCCATCTGCGGCTGCTCGGTCGATGAGGTGCACCGCGAGATGCTCGGGCGCTTCTCGGAGGCCAAGGAGCTCGGCGAGAGCCTGGTGGCTCGCGCCCTGCACCAGCTCTCGCCCGCGGGCGCCGAGCCCGGCGTCATCGTCTACAACCCGCTCGGCTGGGACCGCAGCGACTGGGTCAAGGCCGTCGTCGAGTGGCCGCTCGAGGGCGCGCCCGAGGAGATTCACCTGGTGGACGAGCGCGGCCGCAAGGTCGCGGGCATCCTCGAATCGGTCGAGGACACCGAGGCCTTCTACTCGGAGGTCGACCTGTTCCCGGGCTGGCGTCCGGTGCGCCGCTTCCATTTCACGCTCTTGGTCGAGGACGTGCCCGCCATGGGCGTCAAGCGCCTGACGGCGAAGCCGGGGACGATGGACGTGCTGGATCAGGGCACGGCGACCGGCCCCAACAGCATCTCCAACGAGCATATGCGCCTCTTCGTCAAGGACGGTGCCCTCTACCTCGAGGATCTCGACACCGGGGCCCTCTACGCGGACGTCCACTCCTTCGAGGATGGCGCCGACGCGGGCGATGAGTACAACTACTCGCCGCCCGAGCACGACCAGATCGTCACGAGCCAGCTCGAGCACTGGGTGGTCGAGCGCTCGACGGCGGCCGAGGCCGTCCTCCGGGTGGTCTACCGCCTAGAGCTGCCCGAGTCGCTCTCGGCCGATCGGCATGGCCGCAGCCGCCGCAAGGTCAGCGTCATCGTGCTCAGCCGCTTCACCCTCAAGGCGGGCAGCCGCACGGTCGAGGTCGAGACCGAGCTCGACAACCGGGTGCGGGACCACCGCCTCCGGGTGCGCTTCGGCACGGGCCTCAAGGAGGGCGTGCGGGCCTGGAGCGAGAACCAGTTCTGGGTGGCCGAGCGTCCCCTGGACCATGCGGCTCCCCAGCTGCCGGTGGGCAAGCTCGAGGAGTACACGGACGCCACCTTCCCGCAGCAGACCTGGAGCGCCGTCGAGGGGGACTACGGCCTGTTGGTCGCGAACCAGGGCCTGCCCGAGGCCGAGGTCTCCAAGGCGCCGGACGGCAACTGGGGCCTGGTGGTCACCTTGCTCCGCTGCGTGGGCTGGCTGAGCCGCGACGACCTGCGCACCCGCGGCGGCGGCGCGGGTCCTCACTTCGAGACCCCCGACGCCCAGTGCCAGGGCCCGCAGCGCTTCCGCTACGCGCTTCTGCCCTACCGCGACCACTGGAGCATCGCCCAGCCGGCGGCCCATGGCTTCGTGGCTCCGCTCAAGAGCCTTGGCTTCGGCGGCGACCAGGCGTCGCTGTCGGGCGGCCGCACGCTCGGGAACTGGCTCACGGTGGGCGACCACCGGCTGGTGGTGAGCGCGGTCAAGCGGGCCGAGGGTCAGGATGGACTGGTGGTGCGGCTCTACAATCCGACCGAGCGTGAGATCGAGACCGAGCTCACCGTCGGGCTGCCGCACCGGGCGATCGCGATCGCGAACCTCGCCGAGGAGACCCAGCGCGAGGTGGGCGCCCAGCGCGTGACCCTCTTGGTGGGCTCGGGCGAGATCACCACGCTCCTGATCAAGCCGTAGCATCGGTGAAGGAGGGCGGCTCATGAAGGCGCAGCTTGGGATGGGAGGGCTCCTCCTGGTCGCTCTGGTCGGGGGCATGGCGGCCG
>DATNQJ010000141.1:0-2438 GCA_036704085.1 Stenomitos sp. | reverse complement strand
GTGGTCGAGGGCCTCGATGGCGAGCGTCAGCTCCGCGCCGATGAGGGGCTTGAGGCCGGCCTTGCGGGCGGCCTTGACGAAGGGCACCATGCCATAGACCCCGTCGGTGTCGGTCAGGGCGACGGCCCGATGCCCCCGCTCGGCGGCAGCCCTGACCAGGGCCTCGATGTCGAGCAGGCTGCGGCGGAAGGAATAGACGGAATGGGTTTGCAGGTGAACGATCTGGCTCATGGGTCCGGGCTCTCCGTGGGTTCGAACACTTGTTCGATGCATGGAGCCTAAACCATCGCCAGTCCTGGTGTCTACGGAAGCAAATCAACGTGTGATAAGCCGGAAGCCGACTTGGCTCCAGGCGTGGGATCGGCCCGGTTTCACGTTGATATGTTGACAGGCTTCGGGTGTTCGAAAGAAAAACCCGCCGGCACGGCGGGTTCGGAAGGGAGACGGGGGCCCTCTAGCTGCACAGCGGAAGCTTGGCCTCTTCGGGCATCATGTGCGGTCGAGGGGGGCCCGGGACGACGGGGGCGCGGCGCACCATCCCCATGAGGATCCCGTTGCAGATCGCGCTCAGGGCGACGAACCCGAGGACGTAAGCCACCATAGACACCTCCTTGCGGTAACCCTCGCCTGATCCTCCTATGTGCCGGGCGCCTGAACCCTCGATTGACCGTTTGTTACGGACAGGTGTTCTTTGCCAAGCTCACTTGTCCGGTGTGATTCCGGTCATTGCCTGGTATAGTGGCCCCATGATCCAGCGCGACGCCCGTTCCCGAGACCTCTTGGAGCTCTACGAGCACCTTCTGGCGCACTTCGGCCCCCGCCACTGGTGGCCGGCGGAGTCGCCCACCGAGATGATGGTGGGGGCCATGCTCACCCAGTCGGTGGCGTGGCGCAACGTCACCAAGTGCCTCGACCAGCTCAAGGCGGCGGGGATGCTCGACTGGAGGGCGATTCACGCGGCGCCCGACGAGGCGCTCGAGACCCTGATCCGTCCCTCGCGCTTCTTCAAGGCCAAGGCCCGGAAGCTCAAGGCGCTCGCGGCGCACGTCGTCGAGCGCTACGACGGGGACCTCGGGGCGATGTTCGCCCGGCCCATGGACGCGCTGCGCCATGAGCTGCTTGCGGTGCACGGCGTGGGCCCCGAGACGGTCGACTGCATCCTCCTGTATGCGGCCGAGCACCCGAGCTTCGTGGTGGACGCCTACACCCGCCGCATCTTCAGCCGCCTGGGCTACTTCCACGAGCGCATCGGCTACGAGCCCATGCGCCGCTTCTTCATGGAGCGCCTCACGGCCGACGTGCCGCTCTACAACGAGTACCACGCCCTGATCGACGGCCTGGGCCACCACTTCTGCCACCCGCAGGCCCCGCGCTGCGAGGCATGCCCCCTCTCGGGGCACTGCTCCTATGCTCGCGAGCAGCCCTCTTCGTCGGGTGTTAATTAACCGAAATTTAGCCCTACTTTGAGCCCTCTATAACCGACTGATCCGCCGCTTGCTCGATAAGCCTCTCAACAGGAACCTCATCGTCGTCGAGAGAAAGTGAGCGAAGCGTGTCCAAATTGAAGCGGGTTCTGCCGGTTGCCATCCTCGCCAGCCTCGTGGCCTCCATCGTCGGGTGCGGGTCCACCGGCCTCACGGCCCACCTGCCCGCCGATCAGGAGCAGCTCCCCAAGATCATGACCAAGGGTGGTCAGGAGTTCGTCCTGGGCTTCAGCGACACCCGCTACCAGCAGGTCGCCAACAAGTTCAAGGTCACCAAGCTTCCGCGCCAGGCCCTCTTGCCCGTGAAGATGGACAACCGCGAGTTCTGCTCGCCGGTCGCCAACCAAGGCAAGCTCGGCTCCTGCACGGCCTTCGCGATGGGCAAGGGCTTCCGCGAGTTCATGCAGCACAAGCTTGGCGAGCGCCAGGTGCCCCTCTCGCCCCTCTTCCTCTACTACGAATCGCGCTGGGACAAGAGCCGTGATTCCGGCTCGACCAACACCGACAACGTCGAGACCATGTCGACCAAGGGCATCGCCACCGAGGAGTCGTGGCCCTACGACATCACCAAGTTCGCGCAGGTGCCCCCTGCTGCCGCCTACGACTCGGCCAAGGAGTTCAAGTACGACAACTTCATCCACATCAGCGGCCTCGAGGATGCCAAGGTCGCCCTCTCCAAGGGCGTGCCCGTCCTCTTCGCCTTCGACGTGATGGAGAGCTTCCGCTCGATCGGCAAGGACGGCATGATGCCCGTTCCCAAGCCCGGTGAGAAGCGCCTCGGCGGCCACGCCGTGCTCGCGGTCGGCTACGACAGCCAGAAGCAGGTCGTGACGGTCCGCAACTCGTGGGGCGATACCTGGGCCGACGGTGGCTACTTCTACATGCCGTACGAGGTCTTCGAGAAGACCGCTCGCGATATGTGGACGGCCGACACCACCAAGCAGTAACCCCTCC
>DATNQJ010000140.1:0-9311 GCA_036704085.1 Stenomitos sp. | reverse complement strand
GGATGAACGGTTCCTCTAGGAAAAGGGCATCCCTGGCCTTGCTTAGGTCCGGGGCGGCAACGCCAGCGTGCGCGTCACGCAGGTAGGCGGGATCTCGCCCGCCTCGATGGTCGAGATGTTGCCCAGCGTGGTCTCGGCGATGTTGTGCAGGGCCGTGTCCGTCAAGAAGGCCTGGTGGCCCGTGATGACGACGTTCGGGAACGTCAACAGGCGCGCCAGCTCGTCATCCTGGATCACCCGGTTCGAGAAGTCCTCGAAGAAGACGCCCGCCTCGTGCTCGTACACGTCGAGCCCCGCCCCTCCGATCTTGCCGGTCTTCAGGCCCTCGATGAGGGCCGCGGTCTCGATGAGCCCGCCCCGGCTGGTGTTGAGGAGGATGACGCCGCGCTTCATCCGGGCAACGGCCGCCTTGTCGATCATGTGCAGGCTGTCGTCGGCCAGCGGCACGTGCAGCGAGAGGATATCACAGCGCTCGTAGAGCTCGTCCAGCGAAACGTAGCGCAGGCCGATCTCGTCCGCGAGGTCCTGGTTGGGGAACTTGTCGTAGGCGAGCACCTCGCAGCCGAAGCCCTTCATGATGCGGGCGAATACCTGACCGATCTTGCCCGTGCCGATGACGCCGACGGTCTTGCCGTGCACGTCGAAGCCCACCAGGCCGCTCAACGAGAAGTTGCCCTCGCGCACCCGGGCGTAGGCCCGATAGATCTTGCGATTGAGGGCCATGAGCAGGGCCACGGTATGCTCGGCCACGGCGTAGGGAGAGTAGGCAGGCACCCGGACAACGGGCAGGTCCAGTTCCTCGGCTGCCGCGACGTCCACGTTGTTGAAGCCCGCGCAGCGCAGGGCCACCAGACGGACGCCCCCGGCCTTGAGGGCCTCGAGGGTCGGGCGGTTGAGCTGGTCGTTGACGAAGACGCAGACTCCCTCGAAGCCGCGCGCCAGGGCGACGGTTTCGAGGGAGAGGCGGGACTCGAAGTACTTGAGGTCGTGACCGAAGGCCTGGTTGGCTTCGTCGAAGGAATGGCGGTCGTAGGAGTGGGTGTCGAAAACGGCGATGCGCATGGGGCTCCTTGCGGGGTCGTGGGCTACGTCGATTCGATCCTACAACAATTGCGACCGCTCGCCTTGGCCCGATAGAGGGCCTTATCGGCCCTGCTGACCAGGGATTCCGGGGTGTCATGGGGCTGCATTCCCGTCACTCCGATGCTCACGGTCGGGTGCACCACCCCGCATGCCACGGGAATTGCCAATCGCTGGGTCGCAAGGCGGATTTTCTCGGCGACCTCCAGGGCCTCGCTCTCGCGGGTCTCGGGCAAGACCACGAGGAACTCCTCGCCGCCGTAGCGGACGGGCAGATCGCTCGCCCGCACGCACCCGAGGAGGGTGGTCGCGAAGGCCTTGAGCACCTCGTCGCCGGCGTCGTGACCGTACGCGTCGTTGACGTGCTTGAAGTGGTCGAGGTCCAGCATGAGCACGCTCAAAGGACGCTGGTTACGCCGGGCGAGGGCCATCATGCGGGAGATGGAGGTATCGAAGGCCCGCCGGTTGGGCAGGTCCGTCAGGGGATCGGTCGTGGAGAGGTGGCGGCTCTCGTCGAGGGCCTTGCGGGTCCTGAGGGCGGCGGCGAGCGCATGCTCGAAGGCCTCCTCCAGGCCGTGCGCCGCGTCGTCCTCGCCATCGGCCGGCCAGAAGGCCAGCGTCCCGTAGATCTCGTCCTCGCTGCTCAGGTGCACGATGCGCAGGCGCGACTCCGGCGTGAAGGCCTCGGCGAACGCCACCGCCGACATGGAGCGCCCGAGGACGAGCCACTCGTGCTCATCCTCGGGGACCAGGAGCCACGCCGCCTCCGCTCCGGTCATGCGTCTGGCGGCGTCGGCCAGGGCATCGTAAGCGTCGGGCTCGGGGTTCGGCAAGAGGAGGGCCGCCAGGCCTTCGAATGCTCCGTACGAGGCCTGCTCCGTCGCATGATCCGCCAGGAGGACCGCGAGTTCATGGACGGCGAGGGTCTGGGCCGAGGCCGCGTGCAGCTGTCGTACGTGGGAGGGCGTGGTCATGGCGGCCACCGCTTGTCCTTTCTACACCATGGCAGCCGTGGGGCGTTCGATCTCGATGTCGAGCCCACCCCCGGGCTTCGCATCCAGCTTCAGGAGGGCGCCGTGCAGGTCTGGTTCCATCAGCAGGACCTTGCTCACGGGCACCTCGACCAATCGCTTGACCGCCCGGCGCAGGGGCCGCGCGCCCATCTCGAGGTCGGTGCCCGCCTGGATGACGTATTCCTTGGCCGCCTCCGTCAGCTCGAGGTTCAGGCCCTGCCCATGCAGCTTCCGGCGGGTGTGGTCCAGGAGGCCGTCCAGGATCTGCCGCAGCTGATCCGGGTCGAGCGGGTGGAAGACCACGATCTCGTCCAGCCGGTTGAGGAACTCGGGCTTGAAGAGGCCCCGCAAGGCATGCATGGCCGTGCGGCTGATGGCCTCGAAGTCCTCGCCCGCGCGGGACTGGTTCGCGATCGTCAGTGCCCCGGCGTTGGACGTCATGAGCACGATGCAGTTCTTGAAGTCCACCACCCGGCCCTGGCCGTCGGTGAGTCGGCCGTCGTCCAGGACTTGCAGCAAGACGTTGAAGATGTCCGGATGCGCCTTCTCGATCTCGTCGAACAACAGGACCGCGTAGGGCCGGCGCCGGACGGCCTCGGTGAGCTGGCCGGCCTCTTCGTAGCCCACGTAGCCCGGAGGCGCGCCGATGAGGCGGGCGACGGTGTGCTTTTCACCGTACTCGCTCATGTCGAAGCGCAACAGGGCGCGCTCGTCATCGAACAGGAACTCGGCGAGGGCCTTGGCGGTCTCGGTCTTGCCGACGCCCGTGGGGCCGACGAAGAGCAGGGAGGCGATCGGGCGGTTGGGATCCTTGAGGCCGGTGCGGGCGAGCCGGATCGACTCGGAGACGGCCCGGACGGCCTCCTCCTGGCCGATGATCCGCTTGCGCAAGATGTCTTCCATCTCGAGCAGGCGGGCGCTCTCCTCGAGGGCGAGGCGGGTGGTCGGGATGCCCGTCCACTTCGAGAGGATGCGCGCCACCATCTCGGGTGTGACCTCGGGCTCGTCGGCGGCGCGCTCGGTGGCGAGGCGCTCCTTGTGGGCCTGGATCTTGTCCTTGACGGCCTTGAGCTGGTCGCGCAGGCGCCCGGCCTCCTCGAACTTCTCGCCGGCGATGGCTGCCCCGAGGTCCTTGCCGATCTCGGCGGCCGCGGCCTCCAGGCGGGTCAGGTCCTCGGTGGGCGAGTGGCGCTCCAGGCGCACCATGGCGGCCGCCTCGTCGATCAGGTCGATGGCCTTGTCAGGCAGGAAGCGGTCCGTCACGTAGCGGTCCGAGAGCTCCACGGCCGAGACGATGGCCAGGTCCGAGAGGCGGACGCGGTGGTGGGCTTCGAGGCGATCGCGCAGCCCGCGCAGGATCTCGATGGACTCCTCGGCCGAGGGTTCGCTGACCATCACGGGCTGGAAGCGGCGGGCGAGGGCTGCGTCCTTCTCGATGTGCTTGCGGTACTCGTCGAGGGTCGTGGCCCCGATGCACTGCAGCTCACCCCTGGCGAGCGCGGGCTTGAGGATGTTCGCGGCATCCATGGCCCCCTCGGCGTTGCCCGCGCCGACCACGGTGTGCAGCTCGTCGATGAAGAGGATGGCCCAGCCCTGCTGCATGGTCACCTCGTCGACCAGCGCCTTGAGGCGCTCCTCGAACTCGCCCCGGTACTTGGTGCCGGCGATCATGCCGGCGAGGTCCAGGGCGTAGACCTTCTTGTCGCGCAGGATGTCGGGCACGTCGCCCGAGACGATGCGCTGGGCCAGGCCCTCGGCGATGGCGGTCTTGCCGACGCCGGGCTCGCCGATGAGGACCGGGTTGTTCTTCGTCATGCGGCTGAGCACGTGGATGACCCGCGCGATCTCCTGGTCGCGCCCGATGACCGGCGTGAGCTGCTTGAGCTCGGCCATTTCCGTGAGGTCGCGGCCGAAGCGGGCGAGGGCCGAGTCGTCGCCGGGCTGTCCGCCCCTCTTAGGCGCCGTGTCCTCGGCCAGCTCGCCCTTTACCCCGGGGAGCTTGTGGGGGGCGAGGCCTTCGCGCTGGAGCAGCAACGCGCCAAGGCTCTCGCCTTCCTGGAGGATGCCCAGCAGGAGGTGCTGAGGGCCCAAGAAGCGGTGTCCGTGCTGAAGGGCCTCCTGATGAGCATGCTGGATGGCCCGCTTGAGGTGCGGGGCCAGGGTGACCTTTGCCGCCTGGAGCGCCTCCTTGCGGGGCAGGAGCCGTTCGAGGTCTTGCTCGACTCGCTGGCGATCGATGCCGGCCTTGCGCAGGGTCTCGGCGACCTCGCCCGGAGTGTTGAGCAGGGCGAGCAGCACGAATTCGCTGCGCAGCTCGTCGTGACCCCACGAGAGGGCGAGCTGGGCGGCGTCCTCGAGGATCTGGCGGGCCTCCTCCGTGAGGGCGTCGAGCGGAGTGGCGGTCCGGCCGTAGGCGCTCTCGAGCAACTCGTTGGCCAGGGCACTCACGGACCAGGGCGATCGCAGGGCGCTCGCGCACTGGGCGCAGAGTTCGAGGCCGGCGGAGCGGCCGTTGACGCTTTGGCGGTAGCGGAAGGTAGCGGGACGGGAGCCGCAGCGTTGGCAGAGAGTCATGAGAGTTACCTCCTCCTCGGTGAGCAGGAATCTTAATGACACCAGATTAATCCTTGTAAAGCGGGAGATCGTCCGTACCCAATACCGTACCTGAAAAGGCGCGTGTTGACTGGATCTGCGAGGTGCTTTCCGCAGGGGGCGGGTCCGCGCGGCCGGTGGGGGGGCTTGAGCCTCTGACGTTCCCAAGACGCTCCCATCAAGCGCCTGAAGATCCGGAAAACTTGCGGAAGCTGTATGCTTCGACTTCGCGCTAAGATAGTCGTAATCACCCATCTCAATGAGGAGAGCCCCATGCAGTTGCACCCGAACTGGCAGCAGATGGCTGTCACCCCCGCAGAAGCCGTCGACATCATCCATAGCGGAAACAGGATCTTCCTGCACGGGGCGTGTGCGACCCCGCTGCCGCTCATGGAAGCCCTGGGCGCTCGCCGGGATCTCGAGGACGTTCACCTCTACCATCTGCACCTCATGGGGCCGGCCTACCACGTGGGCCCGGAGCTGCAGGGCCATCTCCGCGCCCACTCCCTGTTCACGGCGGCGAACGTGCGCCAGGCGGTCAACGACGGCATGGCGGATCACGTGCCCATCTTCCTCTCGGACGTCCCGGGCCTCTTCCAATCGGGCAAGGTGCCCCTGGACGTGGCCATCGTCCAGCTCTCCTACCCGGACGAGCATGGCTTCTGCACGCTCGGCACCTCGGTGGACACGGCCCGGGCGGCCGTGGACACGGCGAGTGTCGTGATCGCCGAGATCAACCGGCAGATGCCGCGCACGCTGGGCCAGAGCGTGGTGCACCTCAGCAAGATCGATCGCTTCATCCTGACGGACCGGCCGCTCATGACCCACGAGCCGGCCGTCCTGTCGGAGGTCGAGCGGGCGATCGGACAGACGATCGCGGACCTCATCGAGGACGGCTCGACGCTGCAGATGGGCATCGGGGCCATCCCCGACGCGGTGCTCGCCCAGCTCGGCAACAAGGTGGACCTCGGCATCCACACCGAGATGTTCTCGGACGGCGTGGTGCCCCTGGCGGAAGGCGGGGTCATCACCAACCGCCGCAAGAACGTCCACAAGGGCCAGATCATCACGAGCTTCGTGAACGGCACGAAGCGCCTGTTCGACTTCGTGGACAACAATCCCTCGGTCGAGTTCTATCCGTGTGACTTTACCAACGACACGGCGCTCATCCGCAAGCACGATCGGATGGTAGCCATCAACAGCGCCATCGAGATCGATGTGACGGGCCAGGTCTGCGCGGACTCGATCGGGTTCAAGGTCTTCTCGGGCATCGGCGGCCAGATGGACTTCATCCGCGGCGCGGCCCTGTCGAAGGGTGGCAAGCCGATCATCGCGTTGCCCGCCACGGCGAAGGACGGCACGGTCTCGCGCATCGTCCCGAGCCTGCGGCCCGGGGCCGGCGTGGTCACGACCCGCGGGCACGTCCACTGGGTGGTGACGGAGTACGGGGCGGTCAACCTGCACGGCCTGTCGCTGCGGGAGCGGGCGGAGGCACTGATCTCAATCGCTCACCCGGACTTCCGCATGCAGCTGCGCGAGGAGATCAAGGACAAGCGCGTCTTCGCGATGTACACGCCCGAGCCGGTCTGCTAAATCCAGCTAGCGTGCGACGAGGGGTGGCCTGGCCACCCCTCGTCGGCTTTTTGGGGGCCCTAGCCTCTTACCTTGAGGTTTAACCCGAGCTTTACTCAGTTTTTCCCTTCAATCGCGATAACTCCCTCAGCGCCGTACGCTCGCCCTTGGAGGATCCGGATGACCACGCTTCAGGCCGCACCGAAACCGCGATCGACCAGCCTTCCCCCGGTCCAGGGCGGGAACGCTGTCCGCAACACGTTCAACGACGCAGACTCGCTGAAGGGCCTGCTTGCGGACATCCAGGGCGCCAAGCGCAAGATCCAGTTTGAGACCTTTCTGCTCAACAGCGAAGACGGTGAGACGGTCGTCGACGCCATGATCAAGAAGCACCGCGAGGGCGTGGATGTGCAGGTCCTCATGGATCGCGGGGCCTCGAGGCTGGATAAAGACCGCCTCTATAACAAGCTCAAGAACGCGGGCGTGGATGTTCGCTTCCTCCCGAAGATCGAAGGCACCCCGTACTCGGTCGATCACTCCAAGCTCACGGTCATCGACGATAAGCTCGCGTGGGTGGGGGGCGCCAACTTTGACAAAGAGCACAACCGCGACATGATGAGCCGGATCGAGGGGCCGGTGGTCGGGGACTTCCAGGCCACCTTCGACGAGGGATGGAAGCGTGCGGGCGGCAAGCAGCTACCCGAGACGCGCGACACCTCACCCAAGGGCGATGTGTGGGTGGGCGTCTCCCAGAACAGCGCGAGCACGAACAACGTGCGCAATCAGGTGCTCGCGGAGCTGATGCTCATGGGCAAGGGCGATGCGGTGGACGTCTGGATGATGGACCTCGCGGACCCTTCGGTCGTCGACGAGCTCTTGAAGGCCAAGGAGCGGGGGGCCGAGGTTCGTGTCCTGCTCGACCAGTCGGTCCCCTTCACCAATGGTGGGTTTGCGGATCCGGCGATCAAGGCGGTAGCAGGCGGCGTGCCCGACCTCGGCTCCATCCCTCGCCTCCAGGACGCGGGCATCGAGGTCAGGCGCTACGTGAAGCCCGAGGGGGTCACCAAGCTGCACTCCAAGGTCTGGATCTTTACCGAGGGCAAGGGCAAGCCTGATGAGGCCATGCGGGTGATCGGCGGCTCGGTCAACGCCATCAAGGGGGCCTACGATTTCAACCATGAGCTCGGCTTCCTCATGTACGGCCAGGGCGTCGGGACAGACGTCAAGGCCGCCTTCGAGGAGGACTTGGCTAAGCACTCGGAGGTAGTGCCGCCGCTCTCGAAATGGGATCGCATGAAGTCGAAGGCCGTCGAGTTCTTCACAGCCCGGCTGATCTGAGCAGGGGAGATCGCCCGCCGCTACCATCGCTTGACCTCCGGAGTTGTGCGATAATGCGTTTTGGAACTAATCCTCGGAGGTGTAGCTCAACGGTCAGAGCAGGGGACTCATAATCCCTTGGTTCAGGGTTCGAATCCCTGCGCCTCCACTCTTTCAGATTCAGTAATAACAAGGGTTTCTGGGTTTTGAGGTCGGTCATCTTGACCGGCCTCTTGCCGTTTGACAGCCAGTATTGACAGCCACCAGGTTTGATTAGCCCCCACCGAGCAGACGGTCCATCTTGTCGGCGGTTTCGTGGAGAATCGTCGGCATTACGTGTGAATAGGTGTTCATGGTTACGGCGATCTGACTGTGCCCGAGCATCTCCATAACCACCCGAGGGTGCGTGTTGCCTGCAAGCAGGATGCTCGCGCAAGTGTGCCGGAGATCGTGGAACCTCTGGCGCGGCAGTTTGGCTTTGTCCAGCAGCTTCTGGAATTCGTGGGTAACGTTACTGCCGTGGAGGGGAGCGCCCACCTTACTGGTAAAGACAAGATCGGTTTCTTGCCAGAGATCCGCTGCCATCAGGCGCTCTTCGAGTTGGCGGATGCGATGGCTGTGTAGCTTTGCAATTACCGAGTCAGGGATGGGCAAGGTTCGTTTTGACCGCGCCGTCTTCGGTTCGACGAATTGGAACTTGCCGTCTATACGTTGGAGAGAGACTCGGACCCGAAGGACCTTTTTCTTCAGATCGACGTCCTTCCAATGGAGTCCAAGGACCTCCCCCTGGCGGAGCCCAAGTGCCATTGTGAGTGCGTAGAGTGCCTCGTGTCGGTGCCCCTTCAGGAGATCGAGAAACTGCACGGCTTCCGCCACGGTCAGAGGTTGGACTTCTTTGTGTTGGACCTTGACGGGGTCGACAAGGGCTGCAACATTCCGTGCAACCAGTCCCATTTTCTCCGCCCGCTTGAGCGCCATGCGAAGGACGGTGAGTATGTACTGGATGGTACGGGGTGCGAGTTCTTCCCTCCTCTTTGCCTTCAGCATCTCCTCGACGTGCAGTGGGGTCAACTTCGTCAGTGTGACCTTTCCGATCTCAGGAATAATATGATTTCGTACGTACCGCCGATAGCTGACAAAGGTTGAGGGTCGGACTCTGGCCTCACTGATGGACAGCCAGTCTTCCAAGAACTTCCCGACTGTGACGTTGTCCGGCGTTGGCGGTAGTCCGCGAAGCAGATCGACCCTGGCCTTAGCCAGTTGATCCGAGACCTCCTTCGCCGTGTCGCCGTAGAAGTACTTGCGCTTGCGCTTCGAGCCCTCGAAGCCCAGGCTCATGACGCCGACCCAGCGTCCGTCCTTGCGCTTGTGGACAGATCCTTCGTTCTGGCCTCGTTTGCCCATGGTACGACCTCCAACGAGTCAACCCACCACTTCGTTTAGGTAGGCTGACTGGAAGAACGGAGCTTTCGTTCGACGTATTCGATTAGTTCAACACGAGGGATTCTACGGCTCTTGCCGAGACAAATGCTGCGGAGTTCCTGCCGATACAGCATTTCATAGACCTTGCTTCTTGAGATTCGCAAGAATGCCGCTGCCTCGGCGATGTCTGCAAGGCCGTATTCCGCCATCTTCCGCAACTCCATCGGTAGCCTCCTTGGATTGAAGCAACTTGCCTTCAATCCGTAGACGCTCGCTTAGAGAAAAACGGGGCGAAATTTATAATGTTGAACAAAT
>DATNQJ010000139.1:0-4807 GCA_036704085.1 Stenomitos sp. | reverse complement strand
ACGGCGCTCGGCCTCGGTCTCGGCCATGATCATCTTCTGCATCACCGGCAGGCGATCCTGCTGCATGAACATGTGCTCGGTGCGGGTGAGGCCGATGCCCTCGGCGCCGAACTCGCGGGCCTTCTGGGCGTCCTCCGGGGTGTCCGCGTTGGTGCGGACCCGCAGGTGGCGGACCTCGTCGGCCCACTTCATCAGCTGGTCGAACTCGCCGGTCAGCTCGGGCTCGATCATGGGCACCACGCCCGCGATCACGTCACCGGTCGAGCCGTTGATCGAGACGGTGTCACCCTCCACGAAGGTGCGGCCGCCGACCTCGAACTTCTTGGCGTCGAGATCGATCTTGAGCGTCTCGCAGCCGGCGACGCAGGGCTTGCCCATGCCGCGCGCGACGACCGCCGCGTGGCTGGTCATGCCGCCGCGCGAGGTGAGGACGCCCTGGGCCTGGATCATGCCGTGGATGTCGTCCGGGCAGGTCTCCACGCGGACCAGGAGGACCTTCTGGCCTTCCTTGCCGAGGCGATCGGCGTCGTCGGCGTCGAAGACGATGGTGCCGGTGGCTGCGCCCGGGCTCGCGGGCAGGCCCTTGGCGATCACGTCGAGCGTGGCCTTGGGGTCGATCCGGCGGTGCAGGAGCTCGTTGAGCTTGTGCGCCTCGACCCGGGTCAGGGCCTCTTCCTTGGTGATGACGCCTTCCTTGGCCAGGTCGACCGCGATCTTGACGGCCGCGGGGCTGGTGCGCTTGCCGTTGCGGGTCTGGAGCATGAACAGCTTGCCGCGCTCGATCGTGAACTCCATGTCCTGCATGTCGCGGTAGTGCTTCTCGAGGCGCTGGGCGATCGCGACGAACTGGGCGTAGATCTCGGGCATCTGCTGCTCGAGGGCCTTGATGGGCTGCGGGGTGCGGATGCCCGCCACCACGTCCTCGCCCTGGGCGTTCAGGAGGTACTCGCCGTAGAGGATGTTCTCACCGGTCGAGGGGTTGCGCGTGAAGGCCACGCCCGTGCCGGAGTCGTCGCCCATGTTGCCGAAGACCATCGACTGGACGTTGACCGCCGTGCCCAGATCGTGGGCGATCTTGTTGTGGTTGCGGTAGGTGATGGCGCGGGGGTTCTGCCACGACTTGAAGACCGCCTCGACGGCCAGCTTCAGCTGGACGAAGGGATCCTCGGGGAACTCCATGCCGAGTTCCTTCTTGACCATCGCCTTGTAGGCCGCGACGACCTCCTTGAGGGTCGCCGTGTCGAGCTCGGTGTCGAGCGTGACGCCCAGCTTGTGCTTGAACTGCTCGAGCACCGCTTCGAAGTGGTGGAGCTTGAAGTTCAGCACGACGTTCGAGAACATCGCCACGAAGCGGCGATAGGCGTCGTAGGCGAACCGCTCGTTGCCGGTCTGCTGGATGACGCCCTGGACCGTCCGGTCGTTGAGGCCGAGGTTGAGGATGGTGTCCATCATGCCGGGCATCGAGAACTTGGCGCCGGAGCGGACCGACAGCAGAAGCGGGTTTTCGGCGTCGCCGAACGTCTTGCCGAGGCGCTCCTCGACGACCCGCAGCTTGTCAATGATCGTGTCCTCGAGGCCGGCGGGGAACTGGTTGTCGAGGGAGATGTACTCGTTGCAGACCTGGGTGGTGATGGTGAAGCCCGGGGGCACCGGCAGTCCGGCCCGGGTCATCTCGGCGAGGTTGGCGCCCTTGCCTCCGAGGAGGTCCTTCATGGAGGCGTCGCCTTCATCGAACAGGTAAACCGGTTTGGTAGCCGCCGCGGCGGCAGTCGTTTTCATCGTCATTGACCGCGTCTCTCCTTTTAGCGAAAGCGGTTTAGCGCATCCGTTGCGCTGGGTTCGGTCACCATTGACAGTGTCTCGCGCGGGACAACCCACGTCGTCCGGGCTTTCTACGGGCAGTTATACGTAGGTTTCCTTGCGCTGGGTGATCTCGAGGATTTCGCTGGCTGTCTCCTCGATGGCCTTGTTGGTCACATCCACCACCGGACAGCGCAGGCGGCGGAAGAGTTGGTAGGCGTACTCGATCTCCTGCTCGATCCGCTCGGTTGAGGCGTACGAGGCGCTGGAGGAGAGGCCTAGATTCTGGAGGCGCGCGGTGCGGATCTCATGCAGGACCTCGGAGTTGAGGGTGAGTCCGATGATGCGCCCCGGAGGAAGGTCGAAGAGTTCCTTGGGGGGAGCGACGTTGAGGACGAGCGGGACGTTGGAGACCTTGAGGCCGCGGTTCTGGGCCAGGTACATGCAGGTGGGCGTCTTGGAGGTGCGCGAGACGCCGATCAGCACGAGGTCCGCCTGGGCGAGTCCCTTGGGATCCTTGCCGTCGTCGTACTTGATGGCAAAGTCGATGGCGTCCATGCGGTTGAAGTACTTCTCGTCGCGCAGCTGCAGGAGGCCGGCCTCGAAGCGGGGCTCCACCTGGAGGACGTTCGAGAGCGTGCCGATGAGGCTGCCCAGGAGGTCGACGGTGGGGATCCCGTGCTTGGTGGCCTCGCGCACGAGGGCGTCGCGCAGGGTGGCCTCGACCATCGTGTAGGCGATGATGCAAGGGCCCTCGGCCGCCGACTGGACCAGATCCTCGAGGTGTCGGGCGTCGCGCACCCGGGGCAGGCGGTTGAGCTTGAGGTTCTGCCCCTTGAATTGCAGGGCGGCGGCGCGAGCGACGTGCTCGGCGGTTTCGCCCGAGCCGTCGGAGACGGTGTACACGGTGATGGTCGGCGTGTCGCTAATGGCTCGGCCCTCCTGCAACAACAAGCGTGTGCCTTTTCAGGGTCATTATAGCACCGAGGGAACGTCGGGAGGCCCGCGCCGGGCCTCTCTGGCCCGGGTTTGCTCGCTTGTCGGGGAGGGTATGATGCCGGTAATGGCTTGGGCTCAAAGGAAGGATGGCGACGTGGACGACAAGTCGGTGTTAACGCAACTCGTCATTTCCGAGGAACAGCAGCGGGAGATCGATGGCCTGCTGCAGGGACTGAAGCAGCAGGTCGACGCGTCGAGCGTGCTGCTCATCGAGCGCAGCGGTCTTTTGCTGTCGAGCTACGGAGAGGGAACGATCAACGACCTGTCGATCTCGTCCCTGATTGCTGGCATCTTCAAGAGCATCTCGGCCTTGACCTCCCTGATGGGCGAGCCCGAGGTCCGCACCCTGCAGCACCACGGGAACCGCAACACCATGGTGCTCGTCCTCATGGAGAGCAAGGACGTGCTCGCGGTGATGCTGCCGCCGGACACCCGGCCGAGCGCGTTCGAGGGGGCGGTGGACGAGGCCGTGCGGGCCTTGACGACCATTCTCATCGCCGCGCGCGAGTCGACCAAGAACAAGCCCTTTTCCTTCAGCAAGGACACCATCTCCCTGTTCCTAGGACGCCTGTAGACACGAGCCATGCCCACCATCAACTTCGGTAAGCGCGAGATCCTCTGCAAGATCGTCTATTACGGCCCGGGCCTGTGCGGCAAGACCACGAACCTCGTGAGCCTGCACCGCACGCTCGCCGACGACATGAAGGGCGACCTTCTGACCTTGGCCACCGAGACCGAGCGCACCATCTTCTTCGATATGATGCCCCTCGACCTCGGCGAGATCGAGGGCTTCAAGGTCAAGTTCTCGCTCTACACGGTGCCGGGCCAGGTCCAGTACGTCAACTCGCGCAAGGCCATCCTGAGCGGCGTGGACGGCATCGTCTTCGTGGCCGACTCGAGCCCCACGCGTTGGCTGGCCAACACGGAGAGCCTGCTCGATCTCAAGACCAACCTCACGGAGTACGAGCTCTCCTTGCAGACGATCCCTTGGGTCATCCAGTACAATAAACGGGACGTCGCCGGTGCTTTGCCGGTCGCCGCCTTGGAGGCGGAGCTCAACCAGTACCACGTTCCGAGCTTCGAGGCCGTCGCGAGCGATGGGCAGGGAGTCAGCGAGACCCTACGCGCCGTGAGCCAGTTGGTCATGGAGTCCTTCAACCGCTAGAGGGAGGAGCCCCGGGGTGCTGTCGGAGCGTCACATCCCCGCAGAAGCCGAACGTTTCGCGGCTCTTGGCGACATCGCCACGAGGGGCCTGGCGCTGCCTGAGTTGTGCCAGCACCTCTCTGCCTTCTTCAAGGCCGCCTTCGGCCTCTCCGACACGGTCTTCGCCATTCGGCCCCAGAGCACCCAGCCGTGGAAGGTGTATCCCCACGACGAGGCCATGGTGACCGAACTCGGCGTGCGCCTCCTGGCCCCTGCGGGCGGGGTGGCTCCGGTGGTCTGCGGCTCTCGTCGCTACCTGTCCATCGGGCTTGCCGTGCCCAGCCCCCAGCAGGCCGTGCTGCTCGTGCCCGAGGGCCTGGACGTCCAGTCCCTCAAGCCCATGCTCGGGGTGGTGACGCTCGCCGTCTCGAACGGCCTCTTCTCGGCCGCGGTGGGGGACCAGGAGCAGCTCTTGGGGCAGCTTGGCCGCAAGCTGCGGGCCATCCAGCAGGTCTCCTACCAGATCAACAACTCGTACGACCTCAAGGAGCTCTCGGCCTCCATCTGCTCCATTGCCACCCAGGCCCTGGGGGCCCAGTATGCGGGCCTCTACCTCCTGGAGGGTGACTCCCTCAGGGTCGTCGAGGATCTGGCGGTCTTCAAGACCAAGGGCATGAGCCTGCTCAAGATGCTCCAGGAGGCGAACAACCGCGAGGCTGCCAAGGTCATGACGCTCGGCCAGTCCGGTTTCCTGCAGCAGGTGGTGGAGACGGGCAAGCCGACCATGCTCGACCTCTTGGCGCAGCCGGACGGGTGTCCCGAGGCCATCCGCGAGCACGCGCTGGCGTCGGCCATGGCCACTCC
>DATNQJ010000138.1:0-4054 GCA_036704085.1 Stenomitos sp. | reverse complement strand
CACCATCGCGGGCAACGGAACGAACGGCTACGCGGGGGACGGCATCGCGACCGCGGTCCCGATCTACTACCCGTGGGGGATCGCCCTCGGGCCTTCCGAGCTCTACTTCACCGACTCCTGGAACAACCTGATCCGAAAGGTGTACCAGCCATGAAACGGAACGCTCTTCCCCTCCTGGGGCTGACCCTGCTTGCCGGCTGCGCCGGCCTCACCCCCACGGCCGGGGTGCCGCCCCTGGAGGGCACCGTCGAGCTGGACTCCGAGCGCCACGTCATGGCCGACGTCTCCGAGGTGGCCAACGGCGCCACCGTCTCCTTCATCGATCCCACCAGCGGCAACACCCTCACCACCGGCCTCACCGACTCCCGGGGGCGGTTCTCCCTCGTCTTCAGCAACGGCAACTTCCACCCCACCAACGGCCCCTACTTCCTCGAAGCCGCCAAGGGCCTCTCCATGGGCGGGTCCACCAACCGCGCCGGAGCCACCCTGGTCCGCCTCAGGACCCTCGTCTCCTACCAGAACGGGATCTGGCAGACACCCACCGGCATGGGCATCAACATCGGGCGGGCCACCACTGCCCTGTGCGTCCTCTCCAACCTCAAGGGCCTCACCAGTACCCAGAACCTCGCCCTGCTCAACCGCGTCTTCCTCGGCACGCCCTCGAGCGCCGAAGGGATCGGTATCCCCGACTCCTTCCAGGGCGACGACACCCTCACCTCCACCGAGTTCATCCGCGCCTACGACCTGGTCGACCGCGCCATCGCCCAGAACATGGATCCGGTGGCCGCGCTCTTCAAGCGCCCTGCCGGCTCGACCTCGGTCACCCTCGGCCCCGGCTTCGCCACCCGCCCGGAGCTCGGCATGGCCCTCGACGGCTGGGTCCTCGGCACGGCGAGCCCCACCAGCGGCCCCGCCAACACCCTCGTGACCGTCTATGGCCACGGCCTCTCCGCCAACGCCGCGGACCTGGGCGTGACCCTCAACGGTCAGACCGCCAGCGTCCTCGCCGCCAGCGCCGACGGTACCTCCCTCCGCTTCCAGGTGCCAGCCGGCCTCTCCCCCGGCACCTACCCCATCGTCGTCACCTACGGACCCTGGTCGAGCAGCATCCTCACCTTCACCGTCACCCCTTGAGGCACGGACGCCTCGCCCCCAACCAGGAGCTCCCCATGACTCGGTTCGTCCTCCGTTACTTGCCCCTCGCCCTCATCCTCCTGCCAGGCCTCCTGGCCGGCTGTCCGGAGGAGGCCATCACCGGCTCGGGCAACCCGAAACCCGCCGTCAGTGCCTCCAGCAACCCGAACATCGTGGGCGGCGTCTCGACCAGCAGCGACGGCGCTCCTGCTGTCCGCATGGTGAACCTCACCCCCACGGGCGCCACACTCAACGCCCCGGCCATCGACGGCACGGAGCCTGCAGGCTTGGCCAGCAGCCGGAGCTTCGAGGTTCAGGTGCTCTTGAGCGACGGCTCCACGGATTCCCGCGGCGTCAGCTGGAGCGTGTCCGATGCGAGCCGGCTCAGCGTCGAGGCGGGCGAGGTCCGCGTCAAGCCGGGCACTCCGGCCGGCTCCTACGCCGTGACCGCCACCTCGATCGGCGAGCCGGCCACGCCCCAGACGGCCATCATCCAGGTCACCACGGACGGCCTCCTCCACCTCGAGGTCTCGCCGGCCCCGGATCCGGAAGCGCGGCTCTCCGTCAACGTCGTCCGGAACGGCCAGTTCGTCCGCAACCAGCCCATCGAACCCGTGTCGAACATTCGCCTGCCGGCCGGGAGCGGCTACGTCGCCCAGGTGCAGCAGTCCGGGAATGGGGGGGATAAGCTGAGCCCCCTCTTGAACTTCGTCATCACCCCCAACGGGGTCGCCACCGCGAGCGTGAGCTTGCAGTAGGCAGCCTCACTCGTCGCACCGCCTTTGCCGGGAGCCCCCTCATGTCACGCATCGCATCCCGCCTTCTCCTGTCCCTCCTGTTGCCGGCCCTCCTCGCAGGCTGTCAACTGATCACCGACGATGCGCAGGGCTCCCTCTCCAAGGCTTCCCCCGCCCCGACCAACGTCCTGACGGGGCTCGTCCTGGCGCCGGCCTCCCTGGTCAGCAACAATACGTCCGCGAGCATCATCTCCAACAACTCCGCCAACTACCGGGTAGCCGCGGTCAGGGAGCTCCCTGTCGTCCAGGCGCAGGTCACCCTGGAACGACCTGACGGCTCGGCGGCCGCGCGGACCACGACGGATCAGACCGGACGCTACTCCTTTGCCGGCGTCGAGCTGGGCAAGGCCTACCTGGTCCAGACGAGCTTCACGGTCGAGCATCAGACGTACCGGGAGCTGGCGCTCGCCAAGCCGAGCACGAGCAGCACGGAAGCCCCCGTGACCAGCGCCTCCACGCTCGTCGGCGCGAAGATCGTCTCGACGATCGGTCAATCCGCCATCGGCCGGATCGAGATCGGCAAGGTGCAACAACTGGTCGAGAAGGTCTCGAGCGCCCAGACGGACGCCGTACCGCCCGCCCTGGACTCGCTGGACAGCAGCGCAAAGGCCATGGATGAGCTCACGAGCACCGATCCGACGCTCATTCAGGACCTCGGCGACGCCATGGGCGAGTCCTTCGGGGGGACCGTCAAGTAGCAAGAACGGGCAAGCAAACAAGCCATGTCGGCATCGGAGGAGCCATGCGCCGCTTAATCGCACTCTTACTGGGACTGTTCGTCAGCTTGACCGGGTGCATGAGGCTTCCGGGGCTGGTCGGCGTCACGAGTGGCCCCGACCTGACGGGCGTGGTGCGCCTGGAGGGCTATGGCGTCCAGGCGAGCAGTACCGAGGTGGCGCAAGGCGCGACCGTCTCCTTGATCGATCCGGTTTCCGGCAACACGTTCGCCACCACCCTCACCCAGCCCGACGGCAGCTTCAGCCTGAGCCTGCGGACCTGGACCCCCATCCCCAACCGCCCCTACCTGCTCGAGGCGTTCAAGGGCCTCTCCTCCAACGCGGCCGGGGCCTCGGCTGCCCGCATCCGCACCCTGGTGAGCAAAGGGGACACCGGCTGGACCAGCCTCACGGGCACCACCATCCAGATCACCCGCGGCACCACCGCCCTGTGCGTCATTTCGAGCCTCAAGGCCCTCACGAGTGCCCAGCAGCAGGCCCTCCTGGGTACGCTCACCCCCAACGCCGGCCAACCCGAGCCCTACAGCGGCACCCCGGACCTCTCCGGCACCGAATACTCCGCGGTCTGGGGCCTGGTCAACACGGCCCTCTCCGCCAATCAGGACCCCCTGCGGGTCATCGCCCGCAACGTCGCGCTGGGCACCTACCTCCGGCTCGAGCACGGCCCCTTCGTCACGGACCTCTCCGCCAACACCTGCACGGAGGGCGATACGCTCATCCTGTACGGCCACGGCTTCGACCCCCTCTCGAACCTCAACCGCATCTTCTTCAACGGCGTGGAGGCGACGGGAGTCACGGTCAATGCGGCGGCCACGCAGCTCACCGTCACGGTCCCCCCCGGGGCCACCAGCGGCTCGCTCCAGGTGCAGGTCGGGAACCTGGTCATGGCGGTCCCCATCACCGTCTCGCTCCAGAGCGCCACCCTCCAGACCATCGCCGGGCTCGGCGACCCCACCGGATCCCAGGCCACCAGTTGGAACCTCGACTACCCCTACGGCGTGGAGCTGGATCGAGCGGGCGGCGTCTTCTTCTCGACCAAGTCCCAGGTCCTGAGGATCGCCCCGGACGGCAGCATCTCGCTGGTCGCGGGCCATGCGAGCACCGGCTTCTTCGGAGACGGAGGGCCCGCGAACAACGCCCTGCTCAACCTCAGCGCGAGCGACATCGCCGCGGACGCCGCCGGCAACCTCTACATCGCCGATCAGTTAAACGCCCGGATCCGGATGGTGCCCAAGACCGATGGCACCTACTTCGGACAGGCCATGACCGCCAACTACATCTACACCATCGTGGGCAACGGCGTGGCCGGCTTTTCCGGCGACACGGGCCCCGCGAGCGCAGCCTCCCTCGACCATCCCGACGGCGTCGCCTTGGATGCCGCGGGCA
>DATNQJ010000137.1:0-9778 GCA_036704085.1 Stenomitos sp. | reverse complement strand
ATATAGGAGTGGCGATTTAGCCGATCCGGTAGAGGAGTTGCAGGACCAGCTTGAGCGCCAGGCTGTAGACGAAGTACGCGACGATCGGCGAGATGTCGATCCCCCCCATGGGCATGAGTCGCCGGAAGGGCGCCAGGGTCGGCTCGATGATCTGGCCGATGAACTGCACGGCCGGATGGCTCCGGGGCACCTGCGGGATCCAGGACAGGATCACCCAGATGAAGAGCAGGATCTGCCAGATCTGGAAGAGGTTGACGAGCGCCTGGGACACGATTCCCATGGGTTACTGACTCGCTTTCCCGAGCTCCTTGGAGCGCAGCGTGGCGGCCTTGACAGCCAGACAGAGGGTCGCGCGCACGGCGGCCTCTTCGAGGACCTGCAGGCCCGCCGCGGTCGTCCCCGCGGGCGTCACCACCTGATCCTTCAACTCGGCCGGATGCTTGCCCGATTGCTGCACCAGCATAGCGGAGCCCACCACCGTTTGGCAAACCAGTTCCCGGGCGATGCGCCGCGGCAGCCCTTGCTGCACGCCCGCGTCGATCAGGGCCTCCAAGATCAGCGTCACGTAGGCGGGTCCTGAGCCCGAAAGCCCGGTGACCGCGTCGAAGTAGCTCTCGGGCAGGTCCAGGACCTCGCCCACCGCTCCGAAGATGGTGCGCGCCGTCGCCATGTGGGCCTCGGTGGCGTGGTCGTTGCCGGCGATCGCCGTGATCCCCTGCCCGATCACGCAGGGCGTGTTGGGCATGGCACGGATGATCGGCGGCACCGGCTTGAAGAACGCGTTGAACTGCTCGAGCCGGGCGCCCGCCACGATGGAGATGGCCAAGGAGGCCGGGTTCCACTGGGAACCGACCTCCTTGAGCACGTCATGGAGCTGGACGGGCTTGATGGCGAGCACGATGACCGGTGCCGACAGGCACTCGGCGTTGTGCGCCGTCGTGGCCACGCCGTAGGTCGCCTCGAGGTACTCCCGGCGGGACTCGAGGGGATCGCTGACCAGCAGATCCTGGGGCGCATGCACCCCCTTGCCGAGCAGGCCCTTCACGAGGGCCTCGGCCATGGTCCCCCCGCCGACGACCGCGAGCTTGGGCATTAGCGGACGCGCCAGAACAGATCCTTGGTCGGAGTCTGGGCCTGAGCCTGGGCAACCATCCACTGGGTGTCGCCCGACAGCGCGTTGATCTTGACGTTGGACGGGGTGAACAGGAAGATCGCCTCGCCGATGCGCTCCTGGTGACCATCCAGCGCGTGGCAGGCACCCGAGACGAAGTCCACCAGGCGCTGCGACTGCTCGGCCGTCAGGCCCTGCAGGTTCAGGATGACCGCGCGGCGCGAGCGCAGGTTCTCGAGGATCCCGAGCGCGTCATCGAAGCTGCGCGGCTCGAGCACGACCATCTCGCTCTGGGTCGCCGAGGGCAGCCCCACCAGCGTGCGGCCCGTCTGCTTCGGGGCCTTGGGCTCCGTCGTAGCCTCTTCTTCGTCCATGGCCTCGTCATACTCCTCGTTCAACCCGACGAAGTTCTTGACCTTGCTCCAGATCTCGGCGCTCATGTAGCCTCCTCATCAAGACCTGGTCTCCCAGGTCGCTCGCCAAAAATGCCGGTGCCGATCCGGACCAGCGTCGCCCCCTCAGCGATCGCCATTGGATAGTCCGACGACATCCCCATCGAAAGTTGTGCCAGCTCCGAGGGATCCCGGCGCTCCCTGGCCGCAAGCTCGGCCAGGCGCCTGAAGACCCACCGGACCTCTTCCGGATCCGACACGTACGGCGCGATGGTCATGAACCCTCGAACCGTGACCCCAGCAAGCCTGCGGGCCTCCTGGAGGGCCTCCGGGACCGCGTCGATCCGGAAGCCGAACTTGGTCGGCTCCTCGGCCACGTTCACCTGCAGGAGGATGTCCTGCCGGATGCCCTTGGCCCGTGCCGCCTGGTCGATCGCGTGCAAGAGCCGCATGCTGTCGACCGAATGGATCAAGGCGAAGCGCCCGACGACCTGTTTGACCTTGTTGGTCTGCAAGTGTCCGATCAGGTGCCATTCGAGCGGCAGATCGGACAACTCCGCCTGCTTCTCGAGGGCCTCCTGAACCCGGTTTTCGCCCACCGCTCGAACTCCGCAGGCGAAAGCCTCGCGAATCCGAGCTGCCGGTATCGTCTTGGTGACGGCCACGAGTTGCACCCGGTCGAGCGACCGGCCTGCCTGCTCGGCAGCAAGCGCCATTCGTTTCCGTACCACCGCTAAGCGGTCCGTCATATCAGACTGGAGCACGACAGCAAGTCAACAAAGGATCGTTGCCCACAACTCTACCACCTCTCGGCAGTGTTTACAATAACGCTCACTTGGCCGTCATGGCGGTGTGCTGGATCACGCACGAGCGCCATGCACAAGACCCCTTGGCCATGGAATGCTAAGGCCCCGCGCCCCGGTCAGGTTATAACCGAAGAGCCCTGCCACGGCCGTCGAGAGGAGCCGCCATGCGTTCCGTCGTCTTTCGACTGCATGCCATGCTGGCCCTGTGCATCGGCCTCGCGGGCTGCGCCCACCCCCTCATGGGGCAGGCCCGCAGCACCTCCTACGCCATCCAGGCGGACTACGTCGTCATGGCGAGCTCCGACGACGAGGACGGCACCTGGAACCTCCAGCGGATCGGCGTCTCCCCCCAGCCGGCCCCGGCCATGCCGGGCGCCAACCTGGTGGTGGCCGCCGTCGTGGACACGGGCGTCGATCCGCAGCACCCAGTCCTCAAAAGCCGCCTCCTCCCCCTGCTCGATCTGGTCGGGAGCGACACCTATCAGCGCGCCGGCCAGTCGGTGGACTTCAAGGGTCGGGATGGCAACGGGCACGGGACGCACGTCTCGGGGATCGTGCGCTCGGTCGTCGGGCCCAACAACCCCATCGACATCCTGCCGGTCAAGGCCATCGGCAACACGGGGGTGGGCGACGACGGCACCATCGCGGACGGCATCCACAAGGCGGTCGACTGGCGCGACCCGGCCAACCCCCAGCGGCGCGTGCGCGTCATCAACCTCTCGGTCGGCGGCAAGACCAGCTCGCGGGTCCTCGAGGACGCCCTCGCCTATGCCGTGAGCCACGACGTGCTCATGGTGGTGGCCGCCGGCAACCGCGAGCGCGACGTGGACTACCCCGCCGCCCTGCCCACCGCCCTGGCGGTCTCGGCCACCACCAAGCAGGACGGCCTGGCGAGCTACTCCAACCGCGGGGACGCCGTCGGCATCTCGGCTCCGGGCGGCGACTCGGACGGGGCCATTCTCTCGACCTGGCCCACCTACCTCACAGCAAGCGACCTCAAGAAGGGGGTCACCCTCCCCCACGCCGACGGCACCATGGTGGGCACCTCCATGGCCGCCCCCCACATCACGGGTGCTGCCGCCCTCCTGTTCGCCCAGGATCCGAGCCTGACGGCCGCCCAGGTGCGAGCCCGGCTCCAGACCTGGACCGCGGACCTCGGTCCGGTGGGGCCGGACGGCTACTTCGGGGTGGGCCGCCTCATGGTGCAGGCGATGCTCGCCAAGGGCGCCCACGATGCGCGCTAGGTGGCTGATGGGGCTGGGCCTCTTGCTCTCGGGGTGCGGCTTCTTCGGGCCCGTCCCCTACCAGGGGCAGGTGGTCGATCCGTCCGGCAAGCCCCTCGCCGGGGCCGTGGTCGCCTCGGAGAAGGCCGCCGCCCTCACGGGCGCCGACGGCCGCTTCACGCTCTCCGACTCGGCCGGGGTGCTCACGGCCCGCAAGATCCGTTACGCGGCGCGCACCGTGACCCGTTCCATGGATCGGATCGTGCTCAGTCCGACCGATCGCCCCGTCACGGTGGCCTGGGACCAGCGCTGGCAGGCACCCGCCATGGACGGACTCATCGGATACCTCAGGACCCAGGGCTTCGAGGTCACGCCCGTCACCGCGGGCGCCTTGCCGGACGACCAGGACGTCTACGTCCTGCCCTCGCCCGCATGGTTCAGCAAGGCCGCCTACGAGGAGTACCTGCGCCAGGCAGGGCGCGGGGCCAAGATCCTCCTGCTCGGCGAGTGGGGCGGCTACGACGGCATCGATCTCGCGGCGTGCAACGCGCTGGGGACCAAGGCCGGGATCACCTTTGCGGCTGCGGCCGTCCGGAGCTACAGCGATCGCACGGCCGAAGAGTGGCTCACCTTCCATCCGTCGAGCACCCTGCTCGGCACGGATCTCTCCAAGGGCGTGCGTCTCTTCACGGCGGGTGCCCTCGACCTCCAGGCCCCGGCCGTCTCCCTGCTCGCCACCGATGCCGACGGGGTGCGCATCCAGACCTGGAGCCGCGGCATCCAGTCCGTGACGGGGGCTGGGCCGCTCGGTCGCGGGTCCCTGGTGGCCCTTGCCGACACCAGCGTCTTCACCGACGAGACGGGCCCGGACGGCGTCCCCCACTGGAAGGCCGTGGACAACCCCACCTTCGCCGTGAGCCTCCTCAACTGGTAGCAGACGGGCCCGGACACCGCTTGTCGCGTAGACGTTCCCGATGTTCCCTGTTATGCTTAACCTCGTGTAACCATCGCGGTAAGGCTGTTCTGTGGACCGCGCGACTCTGAAGGCCGCTGCATGACCATCGCCGACAACCTGTCCGGGCCCGGGCGATCGCACCCCGCCCCACCCACGCCCCATCAGCGGCGCGTCGAAATCGCCTCCATCCTCCTCAAGTACGGCTGGGATGCGCTCGTCTTTCGACTGAGCCTCGCCGACTTTTTGCCCGCGGGCCTCAAGCAGAAGCTCGCCGTCTCCTCGTTCCTGCGCCAGGAGGCCGAAAGCGGCGATCCGGACGCGGATCTCGCCCTGCCCCTGCCCGCCGTCTTCCGGCAGATCCTCGAGGAGCTGGGTCCCACCTTCGTCAAGCTCGGCCAGGTGCTCTCGACCCGCGCCGACCTCCTGCCGCAGGGCTACATCGACGAGCTCGCCAAGCTCCAGGAGCAGGTGTCGCCCAGCCCCTGGCATGAGATGGAGCAGGTGGTCCTGGGCGAGTGGAACGCCATGCACCACGGCACGGGCATGCCCGTCGCGCGCAGCGTCTACGACGTCTTCCCCGAGTTCGACACCGTGCCCTTGGCGGCGGGCTCGCTCGGCCAGGTCTACAAGGCCAAGATTCGCAACGAGCGCGGCGAGCTGCAGCAGGTGATCGTCAAGCTCCTGCGGCCCGGCATCGAGCAGACCATCGAGGCGGACATCGCCGTCATGCTCGAGTTCGCGCGCCTGTTGACCGCGCGCACCAACTGGGGCCGCTGGAACAACATCATCGGGCTGACCGAAGAATTCTCGACCATCCTCCGTAACGAGCTCGACTTCACGCTCGAAGGCTCCAACACCGAGATCATCGGTCGCAACCTGTACCGGGACTACGGCAACCTGGTCAAGGTGCCCGAGGTGTACTGGACCTACACGTCCCGGCGCATGATGACCCTCGAGTTCCTGGTGGGCAACAAGGTATCGGCCCTCTTCCCGCGCAAGAACGGCGAGAAGGCCCCGGTCCAGCTGACCCTGGCCCAGCGCCAGCGCCTCACGCAGACCCTGACGGTGGCCTTCCTGCGCCAGATCTTCGTGGATGGCTTCTTCCACGGGGACCCGCACCCCGGCAACGTCATGTTCCAGTTCAAGGACGGCAACCCGGACGCGCTGCCGACCCTGATCCTGATCGACTTCGGCATGGTGGGGCGCCTGGACCCGCGCTCGCGCGAGATCCTGATCGACTTCCTCTTGGCCCTCCTCCAGTTCGACGCGGCGCGGGCCGCCGACCGGATCCTCGAGTACGGCCACCCGCAGCAGCTCGTCGACAAGCACCGCCTGACCGTCGAGCTGGACCACATCATGCGCGAGTTCCTGGGCAGGCCCACGAGCGAGGTCCAGATCGGCGCCCTGATGAACCGGGTCATGGAACTGATGCTCCAGTACCGGGTGCGCATGCCGACCTCCTTCCTCATGATCGCGCGCGTGCTGGTGACCTGCGAGGGCATCTGCCGCCAGCTCGACAAGGACTACATGCTCATCAACGTGGCGGAGCCCTTCATCCTGAGCCTGATGCAGCGCCAGTTCACGAGCATCATGAACGGCCAGGAGATGATGCGCATCGCCCTGGACTGGAAGAACATCCTCTTGCGCACGCCGCGGCGCCTGGACGACCTCTTGTCCGCGGCGGCCTCGGGGCAGTTCCGCGTCGAGTACGAGCTGCGCAACCTCCAGCGGCTCGAGCGGACCATGACCGTCATCGGCAACAAGGTGGCCTTCAGCCTCCTGACCGCGGCGCTCCTCGTCGGCGCGGCCCTCCTCGCCCCCATCGAGCGGGGCCCCCACATCCTGGGCTTCCACGCCCTGAGCTTCTTCACGTTCGTGCTGGCGGGCCTGCTCAGCATCTGGCTCCTGGTGTCGATCCTGCGCTCCGGCCAGCTCAAGTAGCCCGCCCGATCTCCCCGCTTGATCGGTACCCCGGGCCAATTTTGGGGTATATACTGCCTCCTGGGGTACTATCGCGCTTCAACGGAGCAGCGCGCCCCGAGAGAGGAGTTCCCATGACCAGGTTGCATTTCGGAGTGGACGTGGACGGGGTGCTGGCGCATCACCTGCCCTCCATGCTGGACGTCGTCAAGGACATCACGGGCATCGCCCTCACTCCGGATCAGGTGACGGACTACTACTTCGCGGGCCTGGTCTCGCGCGAGGAGATGGAGCGCGTCTTCGAGCAGTGCATGGAGTGCGCGCTGGAGCTGCCGCCCTTCCACGACTACCACCTCGTCAACGAGTTGCCCGGGGACGTGACCATCGTGACCCACCGGCACGAGGACGTGGCCGGCGCCGTGACCCGCGCGTGGCTCGAGCGCCACGGCATCCGCTACTCCGACCTGATCTTCACCCGCGGCCCCAAGAGCCTGACGGGCACGTTCGACTTCTTCGTCGACGACGCCCCCCACAACGCCGTCGACATGGCCCAGGCGGGCGTGACTATGTTCCTCATGGAGCAGCCCTACAACAAGCACATGGAGTTCGCGGAGCACGGCGAGCGCATCGTGCGCGTCAGCTGCTGGACCGACATCAAGAACTACCTGGACGAGCGCTCCATCTGGACGCCGGCGCCCCTCGCCAGCTAATCGCCCCGCAAGAAAACGCTTGTTAGCCCGCTGCTCACGGCGGGTATCTTGTCAATAAGAGGCGCATAAGTAAGCATTACCAAGCACGACCAGCCTCATGACTGCCGGCAATGAGAGTCCCCAGCGGGCCGCGGGACCTTCAGCCGGCAGCGTCAGGAGCGCCAGGCGAGTAGAGGAATGAGAGTGGACATGGGTCACGTGCGGAAAGCGCTGGTCTTTTTCGCCATCACCCTGCTCCTCTCCCTCGTCACCGCGTGCCCGCGAGCCATGGTCCCGAGCGTCGTCGGAAGCCCGGCGGTGCAGGGGGATCCCACGACGGTCGAAGGCATGGTGGACTTCGCCGACCACCGGCGGGTGCAGGCCTCGCTGGAGACCATCGCCACGGGGGCCACGGTCGCGATCATCCGGGTCAGTAACGGTCAGACGGTCGCCACGGCGCTCACCGACGAGCGCGGGCACTTCGTCTTGAAGATGACCAACGGCTACCGGCCCGTCGCCAACGAGCTGTACTACTTCGAGGCCATCAAGGGGCTCTCTCTCGGAGGCAACGGGGACAATGCGGTGGGCGGAAGCCTGGTTCGCGTCCGAACCATCGCCCAGTGGCGGGACAACCAGTGGGCGACCCTGTCCAGCGCGCTGGGGGGCGTCACCATCAACCAGACGACGACGGCGCTCGCCATCATCGTCAGCCTGCGGAGCGCCGCGGGCTTCGGGCCGGCGATCGACGCCCAGCAACTGCTGCAATCGGTGGTCCTGGGGAGCCCGCAAGACAACTATCCGGACTCGATCAACCTGCCCGCCGCCCTGACCGCAGAACCCCATCCCGTCTTGCCGCTCAGCCTCGTCCAGCGGACGATCGATCTGGTGGCCGACGCCCTGGCCAAGAACCGGGATCCCTTGCGGTGGATCGCCCTCTCGAGCTCGGACCCCGACCACAACACCGTCTCCTTGCCCGATGCGCCCTTCACCATCTCCAGCCTGCGGCCGAACCTCGCGGCTCCGGGTGACACCGTCGTCCTGGTCGGCAGCAACTTCGGCGACACGCCGGGGGCCAACCTGGTCACGTTCACGGATCCGACCGGGGCGACCGTCTCGGCCACCGTGACGACCGTGAGTCCCGACCGATCGCAGCTGACGCTGGTGGTCCCGCCCACGGCCGTGACCGGCCCCATGAGCCTGACGCTCGCCGGAAAGACGCTGCCCGGGCCCATGTTCAACCTGGCGGTCCGCTCGGGACACGGGGCGGTCGACGTCTCCGGCAATGTGTACAGCGCAAACAAGAGCATGGGAACGGTCTCGATCACCCAGCGACTCGCAGGGAGCGCGCGGCTGGGGGTCAAGGCGCTCGTGACGGGGCTGGACAACCCGAGCGCGCTCACGTTCGGCAAGAGCGGGTACCCCGAACTGTACGTGGCATGCGGGGGAACGACCAAGCAGATCTTCAAGATCGACGTCTCGAGCCCGACCCCCACGCCCGTGGCCTCTTCGAGCGTCGCGCCCTTTGCGAACCCGAGCGGGATTGCCTACCAGTATGCGAGCGGCGATTACTACATCTCCGACGCGTCGCAGAACAAGCTGTACAAGATGGCCGCGGCCGGGCCCACGCCCGCTGTCACCGCCTTCACCGTGAACAACGTGACGCTCAGTCAACCGCGAGGCCTGTGCTTCGGGCCGGACGGCCTGCTCTACGTGGCCAACATGGGCGCGAATAACGTGCTCGCCATCGACGTCTCGACCGGCAACGGCTCGGTGACCCTCTCGGGCCTGGCCTCGCCGTACGGCGTGGCGTTCGACAACATGGGCAACTTCTACGTGAGCAACAATGCCGGCAACTCGGTCTACACCGTGCCGGTGACGTCTGCGCCCGGGGTGACCCCCAAGGTCTACGGCAACCTGACGTCGTTCGCGAGCCTCCCGACTCCGGGCGCCATGACCGCCGATTCGAGTGGCTACCTCTACGTCGCCGACACCAACTCCAACGGCCTCTACCGGATCAACCAGCACGCCGAGAGCTATCAGGTCGCCTACGGGCTCAGCTACCCGAGCGGGATCTGGACGGATGCGAGCGGCCACTACATCCTGACGGACGCCGGTCGCATCCTGTACTACAACACCAGCAGCCAGGTCCTGTCCGTCTTCGCAGAGGGGCTCTATTCGGCCAAGGGGCTGGTGCGGGATGGCAGCGGAAACTTCTACACGAACCAGAGCAGCATCGCCTCGCTCATCAAGATAGCACCCGACGGGACGACCTCATCCCTGCTCTCGGGGCTGACCACCTGCACCAACAGCGGCGTCCGGATCAACGGCAGCAAGCTGTACCTCCGCTCGAGCGTCAGCGTGGATCCCGCCGTCTATCCCAACCAGGGCGAGGTCCTGGAGTACGACCTCAACAACCTCGGCAGCACGCCCAACGCGCGCTACAAGAGCCTCGCCAAGAACACCCTCGCGATCGCGCGGGACCAGTCCGGCGGCCCGTACAACAACTACTACTACGGCGTTCAGACCGGCGACTCCGCGCCCTCGATCGTGCGGATCAACAAGCTCGGCAGCCAGTACGCCGAGTACACCCTGGTGACCAAGGACGGCTCCGGCAAGCTGGTGGATCCGCGCGACATCTGGGTCGATCCGAGCGGGCGGATCTGGGTGGTGGATTTCGTCGGC